>DAHWEX010000093.1 GCA_027326205.1 Actinomycetota bacterium | reverse complement strand
CCCGCGCGCGCTGGATCGCCGCCTGCGGCGCCGTCCGCGCCTGGGCCCGGTCGAATCCGCACGAGTACGCCCTGATCTACGGCTCGCCGGTGCCCGGCTACCGGGCGCCGCAGGCCACGGTGAGCCCCGCGGCCCGGATTCCGCTGGCGTTCATGAGCCTGCTCGCCGCGGCGGCCGCGAGCGGGGAACTCGCGAGCGGGCAGGCCGCCGACGGTAGCGGCGCAGAGCGCGCGCAGTCCCCGGTCGTCGACGGGGAACTCGCCGCCCAGGCGCTCGCGATCACCGCGGCACTCGCGGTGCCGGAGGTCCCGCCCGACGCCGTCGTGCGAGCCGTGATCGCGTGGACCCAGTTGTTCGGGATGATCAGCTTTGAGCTGTTCGGCCAGTTCGTCGGCTCCTTCGACCCGGCCGACGCCCTGTTCGGCCACGCGGCGGCCCACCTGGCGGCATTTGTCGGCCTGCGCTAACCCGGCGCTAGCCCGGTGCGCCGCGTCCCCGGGCGCCGCCATGCCTGATAACAGCAACTGGCGTTCCGCAAAAGACGGCGGGGCCACGGGGAGCGGGCGATTAGGTCTCGGTCCGTCTCCGCGTTACTGTGCCCTGGACCTGCGCCGCTAGGCTCGGAGGGTGAACAAACAGGAGCGGACGTACACCGTGCTACGGGACCGGATCCATTCTGGCGCGTTCGCTCCGCAGGCGCGGCTCAACATCGACGCCCTGGCTAGGGAACTAGGGGTCAGCGCCATTCCGGTCCGCGAGGCGCTGCGCCGCCTTGAGGCGGAGGGCTGGGTGAAGTTCCAGCCGAACGTCGGCGCGATCGTCGCCCCGGTCGACGCCACGGCGTGGGAGCAGCAGATGATCGCGGTGGCGATCCTCGAAGGCGCGGCCACCGCCGACGCCGCCGCGCACCTGAAGTCCTCGGACCTGACGAAGATCAAGAGACTCGCCGCCGAGATGGAGCAGGTGGCCGCCAACGGCGACGCGGCCAGGTTCAGCCGGCTCAACCGGAGGCTGCACGCCGCGATCTTCGCTCGCTGCGCCAACGCCTACCTGCTAGAACTGCTCGACCAGACCAACCAGCGCCTCGACCGGATCCGCGACACGATGTTCGCCTACCTGCCCGAGCGGACCTCGGCGGCCATCGGCGAGCACGCCCGCCTCATCGAACTGCTCGAGTCCGGCGACGTCACCGAGA
Organism: Actinomycetota bacterium; assembly: GCA_027326205.1. Classification (GTDB taxonomy): domain Bacteria; phylum Actinomycetota; class Actinomycetes; order Streptosporangiales; family Streptosporangiaceae; genus Trebonia. The sequence goes on along the minus strand of DAHWEX010000093.1, from coordinate 11,878 downwards.
CCGAGCGGTACGCCCGCTGGCACAAGCTGCAGACCGTGGAGGCCTACCGGGCCACCCACGAGGCGCCGGCGGCCGCACCGCCGCCAGGCTAGGCGGCGGGTTCGCCGCCCGACCCGGCAGCCGTACGCTATTCGGCCGCGGTAGCGGCAGCGGGCGAGGGGATCCGCCGTCCGGTGATCGACACCGGCCTGATCCGCACCCACACGCGGCCGGAGTCCGCCCCGCCCCACGACGCCAGCCCCAGCCCGTCCAGGCGCGCGCACTCCGCCGCGGACTCGACGACCTCCGCCAGTCCGTTCACGACGACCGACCACCCGGTCCCGGTCGCGGCGTCGTAGGAGTCGGCCTCGAACCCGACGTAGTGCCCGACCTCGACCGAGGACAGTTTGGAGCCCGGCGCGGTCCGGAAGACGACATCCTGCCCGTCGACCACGAAATTCACCGGCAGGATCGCGACTTCGCCGCCCGCGACGAACCCGATCCGCCCCAGCGGTACCGATCCGAGCATCAGAAAGCAGTCCCCGAGGTGCAAGATCTCAAGCCCCGCCCGGTCGGCCGCTAGCTTCCTCATCGCACCCTCCGCGCCGATGTGCCGATAACACCCTTCAGTATCCTCGCTATCCGCCGCCGCGCGGCGCGCGCCGCGCGGCAGGCCGGCCAGTCCCGGATCCCACAGCATAAAGATCATCCCGAACGGGGGCGTGCTCCGCGCCGCCCGCACCAGGCCGCGTCGCCGTGGCACCGCGACGCCGTGGCGCCGCGGTTACCGGAGCTTGACGACGGTCAGCAGGATGACCGAGTCCTGTTCCGCGCGCAGGCTGTGCGGCGCGTCGGGGACGATGAGCAGGTCGCCGTCCCTGCCTTCCCAGTTCTGCCCGTTCGAGCTGAGCACGACCCGGCCGCGCAGCACGTGCACGCTCGCCTCACCGGGGTTGGCGTGCTCGGTCAGTTCGGCGTTGGCCTTCATGGCGATGACCGTCTGGCGCAGCGCCTTCTCGTGGCCGCCGACCACGGTCTGCCCGGCCCGGCCGGGCCCGGCGGCCGCCTTGCCGAGCAACTCACGGCCCAGCGCGTCCAGGGAGAGCTTCTGCATCGTGGCTTTCCTTTCCTGCGCCTGTACCCGCTACCCCTACCTGCTACCCCGCTTACCCGCTACCCGTGCCCGCTACCCCGCTCCGGAGCTCACCGCTCACCGCTCATCGTGCCACGGGCGGCCGAGACGCCGGCGGCCAGGTCGCGCATCACGGGCGCCGGCGCCGTCCGGGGACCGCCGTCGGGGGACCGTTGCCTGGGGGACCGCCGTCCGGGGACCGCTGCCGGGGGACCGCTGCCGGGGGACCGTTGCCTGGGGGACCGCGCCGGCCGCTCCGCGAGGGCGGGCACACCGTCCCGCCGCGGCCACGGCGGTATCCGGTCCGCGCCGTCGCCGCACCCCGGACCCGCGCACGGCAGCGGGCGAGCCGTGTGCCGTTACCGGAATTGAAGGCCCGGGGCCGATTCTCCGTCCGCCGATTCATACCCCACCGGGTATTGAACAAAGACCGCGGGTCATCCGCGGCGAATAGCGCCGCGGATGACCCGCGGTCACGCCCGCCGCCCGGTTCGACGTGGCGTTTCATGCCCGGATGAGGGGAATGTCCGTCCGGCCCCCCGCCCGCCCCCCGTCCGGTCGGCCGCCGACCCGCAACCGGCCCGCGATCTCCCGCGATCCCCGCGGTTCAATGCCGTTCAGTGAAGCGTCCCGGTCGCGGTTCGGGGACGTCCTGTATGCCCGGCTTGCCGGCATCGCCGCGTTTGCGATTGCGCTCCCAGTGCGGTAATTCCGCACTACGTGCAAATTTTCCACGATAACCCTGTTGGCGAGCGGTGAAAGCGAGCCGGCGGGGTGTTGCCTGCCTGGCGGAGGCGGGCGCGCTCTCCTTCAGTGGACGGCATTGCCCGGCGGTTCAATATCGGCAAGTGTTTGACGAGAGACGGATATCGGCCGTATTTGGGCTATTTTGGCGGTTCAAGCGCGCCATCGAGGCTTATTCGGGGCATGGCGAATGGCGCTAGCGACCCCTGAATACGCCGCATTCCCTCGCGTGCGGGAATATCGCGATGACGCGAGGTCGCTCAATTTTCCCATCTGTGTTGTGAGATGCGTCACAGGCGGTGGTTATCAACATTCTACGATCCAGACCATCTAGCAAGAAAAGCGGGTGCTGGCCACTGTGCCCTCGCTAATCTCAGCGAACGCCGTAGATCGCCGCGTACCCGGACAAGGCATGGAATGACCGTTAACCATAAGCGACTCGGCGCGGCGGCAGCCGCGCGGTTCGGGTCATTCGCGCTCGTCGCGGGCCTGGGACTGGCGCGCGTGGGCACGGCCAGCGCCCGGTACGGTCCGCCGTCACCGACCCGCTCGCCGTCGCCGCCCGCTCCCCCGTCGGCCCAGGGCAGCGATCCGGGCAACGGGCAAGGAAGCGCCAGATGAGCAGCCAGCCGGTCCCGTCGAGCCGGGCGCGCGGTTCCGTGCGGGCCCCAGGAAACGGCCGGCCGGATGCCCGCTGGGTCGCCGGCGTCATCGTGGCCGCGGAAATCGGCGGACTCGCCGCCGCCGCGCTCTGGCACGAGTCGATTCCGGCGGCCCTGCTGATCCCGGTGGCCGTGGCCGCTATCGCCGCGGTGGTCGTGCGGGCGCAGGCACCCGGTGCGCCGCGGCCCGTGCGCAGGCCGGAAAGGAACCCGGCCGACGGGCAGCCCGCGGTACCGGGGGCCGCCGGCGCCGGCGGGGGGCGTCGCGCGGGCACGCCGTCTGGCGGGCGGCCGGAGGGGCCGCAGGGAACGCCCGAACGGCCCGCGGCAGCCGGGAACTCGCAGCCGTACGCGTGGTCGTGGACGCCGTCCGCGGACGGGGCGGACGGGGCCCCGGCACCGGGGCCGGGGCCGGCCGACACCGCGCCGGAACCGGTCAGGCCCGGCGTCGTGACCGTGCTGCAGGACCCAGGGGGGCGGAGCAGGCCGCCGCGGCCGGCGAACCTGGCCAGGTTCCTCGGCCAGGTGGTGATCGCCCAGTGCCCCAACTGCGCGGCCTTCCACGTCGCCGCCGAATGGCAGCAGCAGGACTGGCGGTTCGCCTGCCGCGACTGCGGCTGCCAGTGGCATTGGCGGCCGGGCACGCCATGGCCCCAGGTGCACGTCCGGCCGGGCGCACGGCGGCAGGGCCGCTGCCAGGCCTAGTACCGACTTGCCCATGTTCAGTAAGGAAGGGACCAGATGTACCAAGAGTCGATCAGCCGCAAGCGTCCCGGCTGCATCGTGTTCCTGCTCGACCGCTCGGATTCGATGCGGCGGCCGTGGAACTGGGGCCGCGAGACGCTCGCGCAGGGGGCCGCGGCGGCGATCAACGGGATCTTGATGGAGCTGTGCATCCGGGCGACGAAGGGCGCGGGGCTCTGTTACCACTACTTCGACGTGGGGATCTTCGGCTACGGCACCCGGCCGGCGGCGGGCGGCGAGGGCGTCGAGTCCGCGTTCGCGGGCCGGCTCGCCAACCGGACCCTGGTGCCGATCGGGGAGATCCGCGACAACCACCTCGGCGTGCGCGAGGTCCCCTCGGTCGACCTCGGCGCGTCCGTGCAGATGCCGGTCTGGGTCGAGCCGGTGTACGGCTACCGGACGCCGATGTGCCAGGCGATCGCCGTGGCCGGCGAGCACGTGTACGAGTGGACGCAGGCGCACCAGGACTCGTTCCCGCCCATCATCGTCAACATCACCGACGGCATGGTGACCGACGACCCCCTGGACGGCGCCTCCCTGGGGGACTGGGCCAAGCGCCTGACGAGCATCAGCACGCGGGACGGGCAGGCGCTGCTGTTCAACGTCTTCGTCGCCCCGCAGGCGGCGAGCGAGGTGGTGTTCCCCGCCAGCGGCCTGGGCCTGCCCGAGCCGGGGCCGGCCCTGTTCGACATCAGCAGCCCGCTGCCGGGCCCGATGATCCGCAACGCGGCGAGCGACGGCGTGCCGACGGTACCGGGCGCGCGCGGGTTCGCCTTCAACGTGACCGACCCGGCGATGCTGGTGAAGATCCTGGAGATCGGCACCAGGATCACGACCCGGGGAGACTGACCCGTGCAGGTCCTGTCGGTTATCTTCAGCGCCGCCAAAGACGGGTACCCGGCCCGGGACTGGGAGGACGGCGCGGTGGCCGGGCCGTACGGGTGGACGCCGGGCGGTAGCGTGCCCGGTTTCCGGTTCGTGGTCGCCGACGGCGCGACGGAGGCCTACGAGTCGAGGCGCTGGGCAGAGCAGCTCACCGACTCGTTCACGGCGGACTCCGACACGGCGAGCGGCCCCGGCCTCGACGCGGTGAGCATGCGCGACTGGCTGGAGGCGATGCAGGAGCAGTGGCGCCGGACGACCGCCGTCGGCGCCGACTACATCGAGCAGGCGAAGATCCGGCGGGGGACCCTCGCCACGTTCATCGGCGGCCACTTCCTCGGGCTCGACACCGCCACGCCCTCCTGGCAGGCCGTCGCGCTCGGCGACTCGGTCCTGTTCCACGTCCGCCAGGGCCGCCTCCTCGATCACTTTCCGCGGCTGAGCTCGGCCGACTTCGACTCGGCACCGGAGGGCATCAGCACCCTGCCGCGACGGCTCGACCGGATGACCGGGCAGTTCCGGTGCCAGAACGGCTGGCTCGCGCCGGGCGACCTGATCTACGTCGCCACCGACGCGTTCGCCAAGTGGATGATCACCTGCCACGAACGCGGCGACCAGCCCGTGTGGCAGATGCTCGACGAGCTCGTCCACCCCGGCGTCTTCGCCCAACTGGTCGCCGACATGCGGCGCAACAGAACGCTCAAGGACGATGACGTGACGCTGATGCGGCTGCGGCTGGTGGCCGAGCCCGCCTACACCGTGGTGACGTGCCTGTGAGCGTGCGCTACCCGTCGGCCGTCGACTACACCCTCGCGCTGCAGCACCCCGCCGCGGCCTTCCGGGACCCCGAGCTGCGCGACTCGGTCTTCGCCCAGGGGTTCATGGGCCCGGAGGGCATCGCCGGGAGCAGCGCCGTCGTGTTCCGCGCCACGATCGGCGGCAGCGACTACGCGCTGCGCTGCTATACCAGGCAGGACGCGTCGTCCCCCGAGCGCTACGCGGCCTTCGACGACTACATCACCGTCGCACAGCTCGGCCGGTACGTGGGGGCGGTCGCCTGGTTCGACCGCGAGGTGCTCGTCAAGGGCGCCTGGTGGCCGGTGCTCAGGATGGAGTGGATCGTCGGCCGGCACCTGAACGAGTACGTCGGCCGCCTCGCGGACGAGGGCGACGCGGCCGCGCTGGGCGCCCTGGCCAGCCGGTGGCTCGCGCTGGTCTGCGACCTGCAGCGGGCCTCGTTCGCACACGGCGACCTGCAGCACGGCAACATCCTGGTGGACGACGGCGGCAACCTCCGCCTGGTCGACTTCGACAGCGTGTGGATACCGCCGCTGCAGGGGCAGTCCGCGCCGACCGAGACCGGGCACCCGAGCTACCAGCCGCAGGACGTCAGCGCGGAGAGCCGCTGGGGGCCGTCCATGGACACGTTCCCCGGCCTGGTCGTCTACCTGGCGCTGACCGCGCTGGCGAAGGCGCCCGCGCTGTGGGACAAGCTCAACAACGGCGACAACCTGCTGTTCGAGCGGCGCGACTTCGTCCCGCCGCACAACACCGAGGCGTGGACGCTGCTCGCGGGGCTCGCGGATCCCGAGGTCGACCGGCTCGCGGCCAAGCTCAGGGAGTTCTGCGCGCCGGGCTCGGCCGTGAACGTCACGCTGGAGGAGGCCGTCGGGCCGCGGCCCGCCACCGGGGAGGCGCGCAGGCCGGACCGGCCCCGTCAGGAGCCCGCCGGCCCGAAGCAGAACTGGTGGGAGCTGACGGGGGCTTCTCCCGCGGTGACCGCGCGCGGCAGCGAGCCCGCGCTGTCGCCGCCGGCCACGCCAGCCACCCCGTTTCACACCCCGTTTCACACTCCGGTGCCTGACAGCGAGGCCACGCCGCCCCCGCGGCCGGCCGACCCGTACCGGCAGATGATGGCGCCGCGGCCGGCCGCCCCGGCCCCGGTGTCGGCGAACCGCACCGCACCGCCGTGGACGTTCCCCTACTCGCCGAGGACGGGAACGGGGCCCGCGTTCCCGCCCGCGTTCCCGCCGGCCCACTCGTACGCACCGCGCCGCGCCGCCGCCCCGGCGCGTGCGCCGAGGCCCGGGCAGCGGGGCCTCGTGGTGCTGCGCGGCTTTGGCGTGGCCTTCATTATCGGCGGTTTCCTCGCGTCCGCGTTCGTCACGGAAAGCCTGGACATCGCGCTCGGCCAGACGGACGGCCTCATGCTCGGCATCGCCCTCGGCGCCCTGCTCGTCATCATCGGCGTGGTGCTCATCATGCTCCGCCCCGAGAAGAGATGGCGGTAAACACATCCTGGCATTTTGCCAAAATAAAAACTTAACAGTGACTACCTGATTCAGGTCAGTAGTTAATTATCCAAGACAAGAGGAGAAGGAAGAAAATGGGATACACGGTTACGTTCGACACGGGTGACATCGCGGCCAAGGCGCAGGCCGCCAGGACGACGGCCGACGAGATCGAGCAACTGCTCAACACGCTCAACGGCCAGATGCAGGCCCTCGCGGAGTCCTACACCGGTGCCGCCGCCAGCGCGTTCCAGGAGGTCTACCTGCGCTGGCAGACCACCCAGGTGCAGATCAAGGGCGAGCTGGCGGACATCAGCACCGGCCTGGCCAACACCGGCACCGCGCGCGACGACCAGGAGTCCTCGCTCACCAGCCAGTGGCGCTCGGCGCTGTAGCCGTCGCGGCGAGAGACCTGCTGACAGCGATGGATGCCGCCATCCTCTTTGTCCTGGCCGCGCCGGTTCCCGGCACGCAGACCGCGGCCTACCTGGTGCACGACGTCGGTGGCGTGGGCTGCGTGCTCGCCTACACCGACCTGGAGCACCTCGTCGAGTGCTGCGGCGAGCACCAGCCGTGGCTGGGGGTCAGGATCGACGCGCTCATGGCTGACCTGCGCGGCCAGCGGCTGCCGGGTCCGGCGGTCAACCTGCCGCTTGACCCGGCGGCCCGCTGGACCGCCGACGGCCCGCCCGGTGATCTTCCCGCTCTCATGGCGGCTGGAAGATCCGGTTCCGCGGCCGGCGACGGCGGGCCGGCGGGTCCGGACGCACGAGACGCCGTCGCCGAAGGCGGCGCCGTTCCCGCGGATCCGGGGACGGTGGCCGCCGGGCGCAGGGAGTGGTGGCGGTGACCGGCGTCCAGGTAGGCATCGAGTTCGACAGGGTGCTGACCGGCGCGGGCCGGATCGGGGAGGCAGCGGAAACCTTCCAGCAGGTGGGCCGTCAAGTAGGCGGGCTTCCCGCGGCGGCCGCCCCCCGGCAGCGGGCGAGCGAACTGCTCGACCGCTTCATCGCGGCGTTTTCCGGCGCGCTCGGCGTGGTCGAGCGGGAACTCGCCGGCCACGCCGACGCGCTGGAGGCGACCGTGAGCAGCTACCAGCGGGCCGAGGAGACACTGATCGCCGGCTGGCGCGTTCCCGGGATGGGGGCCTGATGACCTCGCTCGGGGTATTCGGCGACCCGGAGAGCTGGATCCAGGCGGGCGATGCCGTGACGCGGGCAGTCCAGCGGCTGCAGGGAGAACTCCGTGACGCGGACAGCCAGGGAGGCGCCGGCCTCGCCCCGAACTGGCACGGGCCGGTCGCCGACTCCTACCAGGAGGTCTGGCGGCAGCGGTACGAGCGTCACCGCGGCATCGTGGACCAGGCCACCCCGGCCGTCAGCGCGCTCCGCGACTTCGGTGCCGCGCTGGCCCGTTTCCAGCAGGACGCCGTTGACCTTGAGGGGAAGTGGCTCAGAGCGGGGCTGGTGCTGAGCGCCGACGGCCTGGAATTCATGCTCCCCGTCCACCACGCCAGCCTGCCGCAGGAAATGAAGAACGTCTTCGAGGTCGCGCTCGGCGAGGCCAGGAGGGACGTCGCGGACATGTGGCAGGCCGTCGAGGGCGCGGTCGACGCACTGGTGAGCGTGCTGAAATGGGTAGCAGAAGGACTTGAGGACGTGGCCCTCTTTGAGTGGGCCCTCGCCGGCGAGGGCGTGGAGTTCTTCCTCGGCTGGGCTGAGCTGACGGGGCACGGCCTCGAGAAAGACTCGCTCCACGGCCTGTACGACGTCGTCGAGAAGGCCGTCTTGGACCCGCTGATCGAGGCTCAGAAGGCGCAGGCGAGTGAAGACGTGGAGATCGCCCGCACGCTCAGCAAGTTCTTCTACCACCACGGTAACGCCGCCGTCCGGCAAGACCTGAAGCTGATCAGGGCAACCGCCGAAGACCACTACCGGCTGGTGGACCTCGGGGAAAAGGCGGTCAGATGGGCCGGGCCCGCGCTGGCGATCGCCACGGCGATCCCGGATGTGGTGCACACGTGCCATGACATCGGTCAGCACGGCGTGGCGGGCGGGCTGGAGCGGGGGGACAACGTCCAGAACCTGACCGAAGACGTGCTGGGTATCGGGCTAGCCGTCGGGCTGGCCGCCGGGGTCGGCGCCGGGGTCATCGCCGCCGCCCCGCCGATCGCCGTTTTCGTGGTGAGCACGGCCGTCATCGTCGGCGTCGGCTGGAGCGTCCAGCAGATGGTAAACCACCGCGCGGCTATCGGGCACGCGACCGTCACCGCCGTCCACGATGCCGGCGAGGTCGTAGCAAGCGGCCTCAGGGACGTCCGCGGCCTGATCTAGCGGGCGCGGTGCGCGTCTGGACGGGGCGAGTGCGGCCCGCCCCGTGAAACACGGCGGCGGCCGCACTCGTGCGCGCTCCGGTCACGGGCCCGCTATCTCGGGGACCTGGATGAGGGCGGACTGGCCAGGCGACGTCAGGTAGCCTCGCCCGGCGGGGCGGCTGAACAGTTGGCTGCGCGTGATCCGCAGGCCGAAAAGCTGGCTGGCCAGCTGGGTGTCGTCCGGGGTGAGCAGCAGCCCGCAGTTGTAGGACCGGGCGGCGGCGGCCAGGCTCCGGGTGCCGCGCAGCAGTTCGGCGGAGGCGCCCGCGACCACGAGGGCCTTCCCCTGCCCGCGCCCTTCTTTCGGTATCTGCGCCAGCAGGTTGCTGGCGGGCTGGTCGATCACGTTCTCCGCGTCGTCAACGAGCACCACGAGCGGGCCGCGCGTCCCCTCGAGCAGCCTGAGCAGCGTCCGCTCGGCCGGGTTGGCGTCCCTGAACACCGCCAGGACGCCGTCCTTGCCGTCCAGGGCGCGCAGCGGCGACTCGCGCGGCGTGACCGCGACCACCGCGGCACCCGAGCTCAGCAGCCCGGTGGCCAGCACGAGAAGCGCGGTCGACCGGCCGGAGTAGGGCGGGCCGGCGATCGCGAAGCCCGGGAACCGGTCCAGGTCGGGGCCGTGCCAGCCGAGGACGTCGCCGCCCACGCCGAGGCCGGGCCGTAGCGCGCCCGTGCCGGGCCAGCCAGCCAGGGCGCTCGCCCTGGCGAGGGAGATCCTGCCGGGCAGCGGGTCCACCCGGATCGGCGGGGGGCTCGCGACCGGGTGCCGGCGCAGCGCGCGGCCGGTCAGTTCCTCGATCGCCGCCGCCTGCCCGGCGCCGGACGGGTCTTGTCCCGCGAAGGCGATCTGGACCTCGTTCGCCCCGGTGAGCATGACGCCGCGGCCCGCGGCGGGGTTAGCCGGCAGCGCGCCCCGGGGCACGCCCGCCGCCTGCGAGTCGCTGGCGTTGGTCAGCCGCAGCACGATCCGTTCGGGGACGGCGCTGGCCAGCTTGCCCAGCGCCGCGAGACCGCCCGTGACCACGACCCGCAGCCCCGCCGCGGCGCCCTCGCTGAGCAGCCGGCTGAGCACGACGGTGAGCCGCTGCATGTCCGTCTGCCCGAGGTCGGCGTTGAACGCCTCCCACGCGTCGAGCAGCAGCACCATGTAGGGAAAGCGGTCGGCGGCCGGCACCGCCCGGCGCTGCTCGGTGACCGAGGCGAACCCGGCCGCGGACAGCGCGTCCTTGCGCCGCGCGACCTCGGCGTCGAGGCGGTCGAGCAGCCGCCCGGCCCGGTCGGCCTCGGTCCGCCGCACCGCCGCGCCGCAGTGCGGTAGCCGCTCAAGCGACGCCAGCAGCCCGGCGTCGCAGTCGAGCACGTACAGGTGCACGTCGGCGGGGGAGTAGAGGGCGGCCGCCTGCGCGGCGATGGTGCGCAGCGCCGTGGTCCGGCCGGACTGCGCCGCGCCGCCGATGAGCAGGTGCGAGCCGTTCTCCAGGTCGAACGTGAGCGGCAGTTGCTCCTGCCTCGCGGGCAGGTCCGTCAGGCCGTACGGCAGCGGAGGGAGCGGCGCGCCGCCCGCCGCCCGCGCCGCGGGCAGCGATTCCAGCGGCACCCGTGGCGGCAGCGGGTCGAGCCACGCCCGGTGCTCCGGTGCCTGCCGCCCGGTCGCCGCGACCGCCTCGACGAGCGCCGACAGGTCGGTCGGGACCTTCGCGGGCTGGCCGCCGCCACGCGGCGCGCCGAGGCCGAGGCGCAGGCCGAACGGGTCGGTGTCCCGCGACAGCGCCGGCGTGCCCGCCGCCTCGAACGGCCGGGCGGCCGCCCGCAGCGCGTCAGGGGCGGGACCGCCGCCGCCCGCCCCGCCGTCGGCGGGGCCGCCCACGTAGGCGCCCTGGAACTGGGTGACGTAGGACCGCTCGGTGCGCGCGTAGCCGCGGCCCTTGGCCTGCTTGGGGATCGCCGCCGCGTCCGCCACGTCGATGACGGCGGTGGAGTCCTGCGTGTCCTCTACCCGGAAGCAGAGCCGCAGCGAGGTGTTGGCCTGGATGTCCGCGTTCACCACCCCGGCGGGCCGCTGGGTGGCGAGCACCAGGTGAACGCCGAGCGAGCGGCCGCGTGCGGTGACGTCGGTGAGCTCCTTGAGCGCCTCGGGCATTTCGACGGCCAGGAAGCGGAACTCGTCGGCGATCAGCAGCAGCCGGGGCAGCGGCCCCTGCGGCGACCCGGCCGCCCGGTAGCTCTCGATGTCCGGGACGTGCGCCTGCGACAGCAGCCCTTCCCGGTACCTGGTCTCCGCGCGCAGCGACGCGATCACCCGCTTGGCCAGGTGCTCGTCGAGGTCGGTGAGGAAGCCGGTGACGTGCGGCAGCGGCCGGCAGCCGTCGAACGCCGCGCCGCCCTTGTAGTCGATGAGCACGAAGTTCAGCGTGTCCGGCGCGTTCGCGGCCGCGAGGGAGGCGACGAGAGTCTGCAGGAACTCGCTCTTGCCCGCGCCCGGCGAGCCCGCCACCAGCATGTGCGGCCCCTGCCCGGCGATGTCGAGCGTGAACACCGACCCGTCGGCGAGCCGCCCGAGCGGGACCTTGACGCTGCCGTGCCGCTTCGCCCACAGCTGCTCGACCACGGCCGGGCTGATCCGGTCGTAACCCCACAGGTCGTTCAGCCGGACGATTCCGCCGTCCTGCCCCTGCCGCTCGACGGCGCGGTCCCGCAGCGGGGCCAGGGCGCGCCCGAACTCGTCGGCCTGCCAGCCGCCCAGCCCGTCGAGCCGGGTGACCTGCACGGCGTCCTGCCAGTCGCGTTCGAAGAACGCGGCGGGCTGCCCGGCCCGCGCACCCGGCTCAAGCAACGCCGCGCAGGCGGCCGGGATCTCCCGCCGGTGGCCGTCGCGGCAGACGGCGTAGATCCCGGCCGCGGGCCCGGACAGGAGCACCTCGTCGATTCCGTCGATGCCACGCGCCCCGGCGAACCCGTCGATGACCAGGACGACCGCGGGTGACGACGGCCCGCCCCCCGCCGTGGCCGCGGACGCGGGGCCCGGGGATGCGGCGCCGCCCGGGTACCCGCTTGCGCCGAGGCCGCCGAA
>DAHWEX010000089.1 GCA_027326205.1 Actinomycetota bacterium | reverse complement strand
AGATCTCTGACGGCCGCGTAGCATCCTGATGCAACCCTGCATGAAGGGACATGATCGCATTGTCACTTGGAATGTCACTGAAAATCGAACAGAGGTCCGAAAATCTGTGGAGCTAAGGGGATTCGAACCCCTGACCTTCTGCATGCCATGCAGACGCGCTACCAGCTGCGCCATAGCCCCGCAACCTGCAAGGGCTCCCTGGTGGGCGCCCCGTTTAGTGGAACGTGGATAGCTTACAGGGTCCGCGGGCATGTGTTGTACTCGATCCGCCGGTGTCGTAGCGACTTCGGCGCAGCGCCCCGCTGGGGATGGGCCGGCGCGGTCCGCGCGGGCTCCGGCGGCCGCGGTGCCGGGGCTACTGCTCCAGGTAGGCGGCAAGTTTGGCGAGGGAGGAAGCGAGCCCTGCGGCATGGTCTTCCGCGGAGATGCCGTCCGGGACGTTCTCGGCCACGATGTCGACGCGCGTCCCCGTGCCGGCCGCCTCGACCTCCCAGTTCATGATCATCGTGCCAGCGTAGGCAGGGTCGTCGGAGACGAAGTCCACCGCGACCGCGAGGCGCTTGCCGGGGACGATATCGACGAACCGGGCCTCGACGACGTCGGAGTCCGCCGTCGTCTTGCCCGGTGCGCCGGACGCGTCGAGGTCGGAGTAGGTCAGCACCATCCGGTATGACCCGCCGGGCCGGGCGTCGAATCGCTCGAATCTGCCGGTCATCCCGCCAGGAGGGACCCAGGACGCAAGCGCTCCGGGATCGACGAAAGCGGCCCAGACGCTGTCGGGCGGCGCAGCGATCACCCGCGATGCCCTGTCCGTACGCGGCATGCTCCGACCCTAACATCACCGGACTTGGCTGGCGCCGTCGCTGTTCCCCGTCAGTCGCCGTCCCCTGAACGCACCGCCTGACGATATCCCGTTGCTCCGCGGTGCCGGCCGCAACCTGGCGCGTTGCCTCTAGCGACACGCGGGTCACCCGCGGCGGCCGGATGTCCCGCGAACCCGCCGGTTACGCTGAGCCGGTGAGCAGTCAGCGCGATCCGCACCTTGTCACCCCGGCCGGCAAGCCCAGGGCGCGGGCCGTCGGCCTGAAGTACCGGGGAACCCCTGGTCCGCACAACGCCATCACGGACGTCCCCGGTGTCGAGGTCGGCTACGTGACCCGCATCGAAGGGGACAGCGTCCGGACCGGCGTCACGGCCATCCACCCGCGGGGCAGGCGCGACCCGGGCGACCCGCTCGCCGCCGGCTTCTTCAGCCTGAACGGCAACGGCGAAATGACCGGCGTCACCTGGATCGAAGAATCCGGCACCATGCAAGGCCCCATCGCGATCACCAACACCCACGCGGTCGGCATCGCGCATGCCGGGATCATCGCCTGGATGCGCCAGTTCCACCCCGGGCTCACCGACGTCTGGCTGCTGCCCGTCGCCGCGGAGACCTGGGACGGCTACCTGAACGACATCAACGGCCATCACATCGACGAGGCGCACGTCATCCGGGCCCTCCAGGCCGCCGCCGGTGACCAGCCCGACGAGGGCAGCGTCGGCGGCGGCACCCGGATGAACTGCTATCAGTTCAAGGGCGGGAACGGCACGTCCTCTCGCCTGGTCGGGTACGCCGGCACCGCCTATACCGTCGGCGTGTTCCTGCAAGCGAACTTCGGCCGCCGGTCCGATCTCACGCTCAACGGCATCTACCTGGGCGAAGAACTCGCCGGCGACAACCCGATGGCGGGCGTTCCCGTGATCGCCCCGCCCGGCGCGGGCTCCGTGATCGCGGTGGTCGCGACGGACGCGCCGCTATTCCCGAGCCAGTGCAAGGCGCTGGCCCGGCGGGTTAGCCTCGGCCTGGCGCGGACCGGGACGATCGGCAGCCATTCCTCCGGCGACATCTTCCTCGCGGTCTCCACCGCTAACCCCGGCGGTTTCACCGGCGGCGACCCGCTGGGCCGCGGCGCCGAAGGCTACGACCGGCTGACGTTCATCCCGTGGGGCAAGATCAACCCGTTCTTCGAGGCCGTCGTCCAGGCGACGGAAGAGGCCGTCGCCAACGCCCTCATCGCCAACGAGGACATGACCGGCCGCGACGGCCACCGTTCCCCCGCCTTCCCGCGCCACCGCCTCGCCGAGATCCTGCGGCGCTAACCCCGCGCTGCCATCCTCGCTTGCCAAGATCACTTATCGAAGATCTTTGGCTTTTAGGCCCCTATGAGGGCCGAAAAGCCAAAGATCTTTTTGAAATGATCTCAAGGGGGGCGGGGCGCCTTGGGGGTAACCGGTCAAGCGGCGCCGTGACCGCTGCGCCGGCGCCAACCCGCGCCAACCCCCGGCGCGGCTGGCGCGAGCGAGGCGCTACGTCCCGATATCAATTAGTTGACTTACGTCGATATAATCGTTTACCGTCGTTAACCCCGCGTCCATCTCCGGTGGGTGCGGGAGGATGGGAGCGAGCGCAATGCGGTCATCGTCACCGGTGTCGCGTCCCGCCTGGGTCGGCGCCATGAACGCCCTCACCGGCGCGGGCGGCGCGAACCGGAAATCGCCGGTGGAGATCTTCGCGGACGCGGCGTCCGTCGTCACGCGCAGCCCCTACGCCGAAGTGACCGGCCTCAAGCACGGCAAGCTCGGCCGCTGGACGGACGGCGTCGCCGAGTTGCGCGCCGACCGCGCCGAGTTCGCCGCCTACTGGGCCCAGCACAACGACCGCCTGCTGACCGCGCGCGCCAGCCTCCTCGAGAAAGCCGGCCAGGCCGCCACGACCGACCCGTTGTGGGTCGTTCTCGGCGACTCGACCGCGCAGGG
>DAHWEX010000087.1 GCA_027326205.1 Actinomycetota bacterium | reverse complement strand
GAGCGGCAGGCGCTCGACGGGCTGCTCGGCCGTGTCGCCCGGCTAGGGCACTCCTCGACCCTCGTCGCCTGCCGGTGCGACGAGACAGGACCTGCCACGGATGCCACCTGGGTGCCAGGAGAGTCGGACGGCGCCGCTTCGGTGCGCGTCCGGATCCCGCGGCCCGGACTGCTCGACCGGCTGGAACTCGCTTACCGGACTCACCACGGCGAGGAGCCGCGCACGCTGCCCGCCGGGATGGTCAGCTACCGGAGGGCGGCTCAGGCGAGCCGGCCGGCGGCTGCCCCGCACCTCGGCGGCGACTGGTACGTCCTTGGCTTCAACGGACCCCGGTTTCCGGCGGCGGTCCAGTCCCTGGCAGCAGCCAGGGCGGCGCGGCACGCGCTGCTCTCCCACGGGGAGCAGCCGCCGGCCGAGGTCCTCTCCGGTCATCGGCCCGGCGGCGGCGCGACGCCGCCGACCAGCCGTACCCACCTGGCCGTCGTCCCGCTGCTGAACGTGGGCAACGCCCACAGCGACGGCTCCCTCTTCGGGATCGCGTTCATCGTGCCGGCTGACTGCTCACCGGGCGAGCGGCATTCGGTGGAACAGGCCCTGCGCGCATGGGCCGGAGCCGAAAAGTCCGGCGAATTTCAGCTGGTCCTCCCCGCGGGTGAGGCCGGCCGGCCGCTCCGGTACCTCTTGCAGGAACTCGGCGTGGACCGTAGCGGCGAGCCCGAGCCCGGGTGGCTCGCCCCGTTGACACGCCGCCGGAAGACCACGACGCGAGACTACTGGTGCCGCCCCGCTCGGCGCTGGCTGACCGTGACGCCGGTCGCGCTTGACAGATTCCCCGGCAACCTGCGCAGCACGCAGCCGGAAACCAGGGACCGGGCAATGGCCGATGCTGCCGCCGGGATCGTCCGGTCCTGCGTCAACGCGGGTCTGGCGGCAGGGCCGTCCGGTGTCGCGGGAGTCACTGTCCGGCTCGACGCTCCGCTTGTCGGCCTTCCCGCCGCTCCCGCGGGCCGGACCGGCCCTGGTCAGCGGCACTTTCCTGGTTACCGGATTGGCCAGGGTGCCCCGCGGGCTTGCGTGCACGCCGAGATCGAGTTCGCCGAGCCGGTGCGGGGGCCCGTGCTGATCGGCGCGGGGCGCTTCCTCGGCTACGGCCTGTGCCTGCCGAGCCCAGACGGACCGGGGGAGCGATGAGCGCCGAAGCGGCGGGCGGCGAATTGACGGCGGCGCACTTCGCCGAGTTCTTCCGCGCGGTGAACGACATGCCTGCCATGGACGAGCAGGGCAGGCCGCTCGGTCCGTTCCCCTGGCAGCAGGCCCTGCTTGAGGAAGTTCTCGGCGACCGCGACGGCCGCTGGCCGGACCTGCTTGACCTCCCGACGGCGGCGGGCAAGACCGCGGTCATCGACATCGCCGTCTTCCTCATGGCGCTGCGGGAGGACGCGCCGCGTCGGGTCGTCTTCGTCATCGACCGGCGCGTGGTCGTCCACCAGGCCGCGGCGCGTGCCAGGAAACTCGCCGCGAAACTCCAGGCCGCGCAGCGCTCCGCCGACCCGGCCGACGCGATCGTCGCGCAGGTCGCGACCAGGCTGCGCCGGCGGGCCAGCGCCCTGGGCGCCGCGCCCGTGCTGCAGGTGGCCCAGTTGAGCGGCGGCATCGTCCGTGACGACTCCTGGGCGCTGCGCCCGGACGTTCCCGCGGTCATCGTTTCCACGGTCGACCAGGTCGGTTCCCGGCTGCTGATGCGCGGCTACGGGGTCAGCGACCGTCTGCGCCCGGTCCACGCCGGGCTGCTCGCCAACGACGCGCTTTACCTGCTTGACGAGGTTCACCTGGCGCAGCCGTTCGCCCAGACGCTCCGCGCCATCCGCGACACGTACCGGCCCTGTGCCGCCGGGCTGCCGGAGCGCTGGCAGGTGGTCGAGTTGTCGGCCACGCCGGGAATCCAGCCAGCCGGGCGAGCGGTCCGGCGCCTGTCGGCCGCGGATCACGACGAGAGCCGGGCGCCGGTCCTGGCCCGGCGCCTCGCGGCGGGAAAGCTCGCCCGCAAGGAGGCGGTCAAGGGCGTGACGGGCGCCAGCCCGGCGGCGGCGGTGGCGCAGCGGGCAGCGGATGAGGCCAGGCGGCTGATCAGGGCCGGTTCGCACCCGGTGATCGGCGTCGTGCTCAACCGCGTCAACACCGCCCGGCTCGCCTACGCCGAGCTCGCCGGCGACCGGGACTTCCGCTGCGCGCTGATCACCGGGCGGATGCGTCCCGCTGACCGGGACGACCTGCTCAGCGACCTGACGCCGCGCATCCGTACCGGCCGCGTGCGCCGGCCGTCCGGCCAGCCGCTCGTCATCGTGGCCACCCAGTCGATCGAAGTCGGCGCTGACTTCGATTTCGATGCGGTCGTCACCGAGTGCGCCAGCCTCGACGCGCTCAAGCAGCGATTCGGCAGGGTGGACAGAAACGGCGCGCTGAGCGCTGCGGGCAACCCGTCGCGTTCGGTCATCCTGCTGCCGCCGGGAGACGTCAAGGACGACCCCGTCTATGGAAACGCCCTGGCCGCGACCTGGGAGTGGCTGCCTGGCGGAGAGTTCGACTTCGCTCACCCCGGCCTGGACCCTGGCCCTGAGCTTTTCGCGGGCAAGCCCCAGGCGCCGTTGCTGCTGCCGAGTCATCTCGACCGGCTCGTGCAG
>DAHWEX010000079.1 GCA_027326205.1 Actinomycetota bacterium | reverse complement strand
GTCCCGGTGATCTCGATGTAGTGGCACCTACGGACCGTTCATTCACTGAGGACGGGGACCCGGCCACGGGAACCGTTGCCGAGCGAGTTGCCGTTGCGGTTGCCGTGGCCCTTGTGGCACAGGAGAAAGCAGCCGATGGCGAGCCGGCCGAGCGGGCGGCGGCGATCATGGCCGTCCGGACCGCGGCCGACGTGCTCGGGCCGCTCGCGGCGAAGTGCGGTACCGACCTGGACAGGTTCCTCGATGAGCTTGAACTCGGGACCGAGGTCGACACCTGGGACCCCCGGGCCGACCGGATCGCGCTGCTGACGCTGCACGCGGCGAAGGGCCTTGAGTTCCCGGTCGTGTTCATCGCCGGCTGCGACGACGGGCTGCTGCCGCTGCGCTCCTGGCGCGGCTCCGAGGTCGACTACGCGGAGGAGCGCCGGCTGCTCTTCGTCGGCATGACCCGGGCCACCACCCGGCTGACGCTGTACACGGCGGCGAAGCGGACCCTGCGCGGCGAGGTCACCGAGTGCGCGCCGTCGCCGTTCCTCTCCTCGGTCGACCAGGCACTCATCGACCGGCGCGGCGGCGACGCCCAGAGCCGCGCCCGCAAGAAGCCCCGGGTACAGCAGGCCGCCCTGTTCTAGAGTTCGGCCTGCGGTTGCCATCGGGCTTGGGGCGGGTGAGTATCGGGGAGTACAGGGGCGTCCCTTTCTGGGAGGTGGACTGTGCACGAGCTTTCGGTTTGCGGCGCGATCGCCGACATCGTGACGCGCCATGCCGACGGGCGGCCGGTCAGGGTGATCCACGTGCGGGTCGGGCAGTTGCGGCAGGTCGTGCCGGATACGCTCGCGTACTGCTGGGAACTTGTCAGCGCGCAGACGCCGCTCGCGGGCTCGCGGATCAGCGTCGAGTCCGTGCCCGCGCGCCTCAGGTGCCGGGCCTGCGGGCACGTCACGGACGTCGGCGCGGTGCCCGTCTTCGCCTGCGGCGGCTGCGGCGGTTTCGACGCGGAGGTCGTGTCGGGCGAGGAGTTCCTGGTCACGTCGCTGGAGCTGGAATCCGCCTCTGCTGATGGTGCCGAGCGCGGAGACTCGGGCGCAATGCCGGGGAAAGCGAAGTCACCTGAGGAAAGCGAGGGGGCGAGCGCCTGATGGGACGCTTCCACCGGCACGACGACGGAACCGGGCACGACCACGACCACGATCACGATCACGCGGCCGACGGCGGCCCGCATGACGTCGGCGATCTCTCCGGCTACGCGACCGGCGGGGACCGGGTCGAGGTCCTTGAGCGGATCTTCGGCGAGAACGACAAGACCGCCGCGGCCAACCGGGCGCAGTTCGCGGCCGCCGGGGTCCGGGTGGTCAACCTCATGTCCTCGCCGGGCGCGGGCAAGACCACGCTGCTGCGGCAGACCCTCGGCAGGCTCGCCGGCCGGGTTCGCGTCGGGATCATCGAGGGCGACATCGAGACGAGCCTGGACGCCGACGCACTGACAGGCTTCGGCGCGGAGATCGC
The DNA here is from genome assembly GCA_027326205.1 of Actinomycetota bacterium. Taxonomy (GTDB): domain Bacteria; phylum Actinomycetota; class Actinomycetes; order Streptosporangiales; family Streptosporangiaceae; genus Trebonia. Next base: position 3,817 of record DAHWEX010000079.1, on the reverse strand, counting down.
CCTGATCAACACGGGGAACGGGTTCGGCGGCGAGTGCCACCTGGACGCGCCGATGGTGCGCTCGGCGCTGCCCCGGCTCCCGCTCGGTGACCTCGACCTCGTGCTCATCGAGAACGTCGGCAACCTGGTCTGCCCGGCGGAGTTCGACGTCGGCGAGGATGCCCGGGCGATGGTCTACGCGATCACCGAGGGCGAGGAAAAGCCGCTCAAGTACCCGGTGATGTTCCGCTCCTGCAGCCTCGTCGTGGTCAACAAGATGGACCTGCTGCCGTTCCTCGGCGTTGACCTGGACGCGTTCCTCGGCAACCTGCGGAAGGTCAACCCGGCCGCGGAGGTCATGCTCGTCAGCGCCCGCACCGGCGAGGGCGTTGACGCCTGGTGCGACTGGCTCCGGGCACGCCTCGGCTAAGCTCGCGAGCCCGCGTCCGCCCGGCCTTCCCAGCCACGGTGCCTGGCCGGGGCGAGCGTCTGCGACGCGGCGCGGGCCTCGGTGAGCGCCGCGGTCATCATGTCGGCGGCCTGTCCCGCGGCCGCGAGTGCCTCGATCACCTCGGTCACGGAGTCGCCGCAGTCCAAGCCGTCGGCGTTGGTGAGCTGCCCGTCCTCCTGCTGGACGACGAGGAACCGCGCGAGTTGCTCGCATAGCTGGGGGAGGCCCTGCCCGATGAGTTCGAGGCTCCTGACGATGTCGCGGACGTCGCCTGGGTTGGACAACTCGCCGCCGCCGTGCGTGAGGTCGTTAAGCACCGAGATCGCGCGCGCCGCCTGGCCGGCGATCTCACGCGGGGTCAGGGTACTCGCCAGCTCAGTCACCGGGCGTCCACGGCGTCGCGTGTCCAGGGCAGTGTCGCCTGCTCAGGCATCCGTCTCCTCGGGAACTCGGGGGTAGGGCAACGGACCTTGATCCTGGTGTGCCCGCAACACCGTCTATCTATACGATAAGCGCTCGGTTCGGGCCGGTCAGCCGGAGCGAACAGAGCGCAACAGCGGGCTGGGCCGGGAAAGCCCTGTTTCGGAAGCGGGGAAACGGCTAGTCTGAGGGGCCATGTCGGTAAGTGCCGAAGATGGCCAGGTTCATGCCGCGATGCTGCGGGCACGGCAGCCCGCTGGTGCCGTTTTCGCCCTCGGCTGGGTGATGGCGGAACTGTTCGACCCGCGACGGCGGGCGAACGTCACGGTGGACACCCCGCCGTTCAACCCGGACATCCAGCTCCCCCTCGTGGCGGACCTGGAGCCTGACCCGAAGCTCGTCTTCCTGGCCGCCGAGCTGTCCGAGTTGCTGCACTGGTTCCCGCATCTGCGCCGGTCGCTGCGGGCGGTCACCGTCCAGACGGACAAGAAGAAGCCGGCGCTCAGTGCGGAGAACCTGGCTGCGGCGGAGGCTGCCGCCGGAGCCGGCGAGCCTGCGTGGCCGGCCGACGATGTCGCGCACGCGGAGGCCGCCGCCATCGCCGTCGCGGAAGCGGCCTTCTCCGAGACGCACTTCCTCACCGCGCTGGCCGGCCTGCACCAGGCCATCCTCGACGGGTTCGCCGACGACCCCGAGCGGCTCAGCGCCTATCAGCTAGGTCTCTCGCTCAGCGACCTGGTGTGGCTGCCGTATATCGCCGCCCCCGGCCAGGACACGCCGGACAGCCGCCCAGGCGCACTGCTCGGCCTGTTCGGCCGGCCGCACCTGGCCATGGTGCAGACGCTGCTCAGCGGCGCGGGCGCGCAGTTGCCGTCCGGGGCCGGCACGATGGTCTCCAGGTCGCTGGAGAACTGGGCGAACTGGATCGACGTCAACAGCGCGCGGATCAAGTCGGCGGACCCGGCCGCCTGGGGACCCGGGGCGGACGCCGTGCTGCAGGCGCTGCGCGTCCAGGGACGGGTCTGGCGGTCGGTGCTCATCGCCGATCCCGCGGTGGCCGTGCAGCCGGGCATGGGAGCCTGGATACAGGCGGGATCCTCCATCGTCCGAGCCGCTCGCGAGGTCGGCGGAGTGATCGTACGCCGGTTCTGGCCGCTCGTCGTGCTCGGCCTGGTCACCCTCGGCGGCCTGCTGTACCTGGTGATCTCCAGCCTCAGCGGCGCGGCCGAGACATGGGCGTCGCTGGCGACGGTGGCGGCGGTCCTCGGCTCCGGCGGCTGGGGCCTGAGCAACGGGGTCTCCTCGTCGCTGGGCGGAGTGGGATACGAGATCTGGAACGCCGCCAAGCTCGACGCCGCGGCGTGGAGCATCACCTGGCTCCCGGCGCTGACCGGGAGCATGACCGAGCGGGTCAAGCTCGAGCGGCGCGGCGTGGCCATGCCGCAACTGCGCAAGAACCTGGACGTACTGCCCCTGCGCAAGACGCCGGAGCTCCCGCAGCGGCCGTAACGGCCGGCGTTAACATCGGTGGCATGCCGGAAACCGCAGACACCAACGCCGCCGTATGGAAGTCGGACATCGGCGTCAGCTTCTGGAAGTCGAGAGACTACGACAAGGCAAGGCAGGACGCCGAGCGCCGCACGCTCATGGCCGAACTGCTGCCGTTCGCCCCCGACGAGCCGTTTACGTTTGTGGACCTCGGAGCCGGCACCGGGGCGGCCGCCCGGACCATCCTCGATCACTACTCCGCCGCCCGGGCCGTCCTCGCCGACTTCTCGCCGCAGATGATGGCCCAGGGCGAGGTCGAGCTCGCGCCCTACGCGGGCCGCTACGGTTACGTGGAGTTCGACCTGACCGCCGAGGACGCCTGGCCAGCTGACATTCCCGCCCGGGTGGACGCCGTGATCAGCTCGCTGGCGGTGCACCACCTCAAGGACGACCGCAAGCGGTCGCTGTTCGCCGAGATCCGCGCGCACCTGGCACCGGGCGGCTGGTACCTGAACTACGACCCGGTCACGCCGCCGGACGCGGTCGTGGAGGAGGCATGGCTGCGAGCCGGCGACCGGCGCGACCCGGCGGCCGCGCACAAGCGGGCCCACCGCACCCCCGAGGAGCAGTTCCGCTACGAAAACCACGTCCGTTACATGATCCCGCTCGAGCCGCAGGTCGGTTTCCTCCGGGCGGCGCGCTTCGAGGGCGTCGACGTGTTCTGGAAGGAACTCGACTTCGTCATCTACGGCGGCCGCCGTCCGCTGGACGGCTGATCCCGCGGCCGGCGGCCAGGACCGCCCGCCGTCCTGCCGCGAGATACGGCCGCCTCCTCGCCCGGCCTCCTCGCCCCGGCCCCGGGCGGCGGCCGGGCAATGCCCAGCACGGGAAGGGACGGGCGCCAGTGCGCAGCGCGGACGGCTTTGACGCCGTCGTCGTCGGGTCAGGCCCGAACGGGCTCGTTGGTGCCATCATGCTCGCGGCGGCCGGGCTCACGGTGCTGCTGCTCGAAGCGGCGGACGAGTTCGGCGGCGGCCTGCGCAGCGGGCCGCTGACCGGGGTCGACGGGTTCACCCACGACTGGTGCGCCACCGTGCTGCCGATGATCAAGGCATCGGCGGCGTTCCGCGACCTCGACCTGGACGTTGACCTCGCGTACCCGGCGGTGCAGGTGGCCCATCCGCTCGACGGCCAGGACGCGGTCCTCGTGCACCGGGACGCGGCGCAGACCGCGGCCGGGCTCGGCTCGCGCCGCGACGCGCTCGCCTGGCGGCAGACGGTCGGCGCCGCCGCGCGCGGTGACTTCGGCCTGGTGGACACGCTGCTGTCGCCGCTGTCCGTGCCGCGCGCACCGCTGCGGCTGGCCAGGTACGGCGCGTTCGGCGCGCTGCCCGCGACGGTCCTCGGCCGGACCCTGTTCCAGGGCGAGCGCGCCCGGGCCGCCCTGGCCGGCCTGTCCGCGCACTCGATGGTCGACCT
>DAHWEX010000072.1 GCA_027326205.1 Actinomycetota bacterium | reverse complement strand
TATGGGGAAGTGGAGGGGCTTCCCATGCGTTCGGGGAGGAACTCCCCATGCTTTGTGGGGTCCCCGGGTGGATCATTCCCGCCGTGCGTGAGCGCGAGCGCCGCGGGTAGGGCATATTCAGCGGTGCTTGCGAGTTCAATTAAGCAGTCGCTAAACCAGCCGTAGCCCTGACCGCCGCGGCTCGGTAGCGTAGTAGTACCAGTGAGACTTCGATGTGGGGGAGCCGGATCCGTTCCGCCCCGGACATCGAGGCCGGCTGGATCGGTTTCCGCGAAAAGGATCAGGTTCACAGTGCGCGACATCCTGGACACGATCACGAAGTGGTGGTCGGACGACGAGACGTTCGGCCTGGCGACGGTGGTGAGCACGTTCCGCAGCGCGCCGCGTGACCCGGGGGCCGCGCTCGCCGTGGAAGACGGCGGCGAGGTGATCGGCTCCGTCTCCGGCGGCTGCGTCGAGGGCGCGGTCTACGAACTGGCCACCGAGGTCACCCGGAGCGGCCAGCCGGTGCTGCAGCGCTACGGATTCAGCGACGACGACGCGTTCGCCGTGGGCCTGACCTGCGGCGGCATCCTCGACGTGTTCGTGGAGCCGGTGAACCGGCAGACGTTTCCCGAGCTTGGCGAGATCCTTGCGGCCGTTGAGCGCGGCGAGCCGGTGGCGGTGGCGACCGTGATCTCGGGGCCGGGCCGGGTGGGGGCACGCCGGGTGATCTGGGGTGACCCCGCGCGGGAATCGACTGGCAGCCTCGCCGCCGGGCTCGACCTCGCACCCGGGGTGAACCTCGACGCGGCGGCGGACGACGACGTGCGCGGCATGCTTGCCCAGGGGGTCACCGGCATCCGGCACTACGGCGCGCACGGCGAGCGGGACGGAGACGAGCTGTCGGTCTTCGTGAACGCGTTCGCACCCGCGCCCCGGATGTACGTGTTCGGCGCGATCGACTTCGCGGCCGCCGTGGCGCGAGTCGGCAAGTTCCTGGGCTATCACGTGACCGTCTGCGACGCGCGGCCGGTCTTCGCGACCAGGTCCCGCTTCCCCGACGCGGACGAGGTCGTGGTCGACTGGCCGCACCGGTTCCTGGCGGGCGCCGAGGTCGACCAGCGCACGGTGATCTGCGTGCTAACCCACGACCCGAAGTTCGACGTGCCCGTGCTCGAGGTCGCCCTGCGGTCGGCGGCCGGCTACATCGGCGTAATGGGATCGCGCCGTACCCACGAGGACCGGCTTGCTCGGCTGCGCGCCGTCGGCGTGACGGACCAGGAACTTTCCAGGATGCGCTCTCCGATCGGCCTCGACCTCGGGGCACGGACACCAGAGGAGACCGCGGTCTCCATCGCCGCCGAGCTCATCCAGCTCCGCTGGGGCGGCAGCGGTCACGCCCTCACCAGCACCGAGGGCCGCATCCACCGCCAGGAGCGCGTCCCCGTCTAGTACGGCCCGGCGGCCGGCCGGTCCCTGCCCGACCGCGCCCCGCGGCCGCCGGCTTGCCGCGGGGCGCGGGTCAGCGGGCCCGGTCCGCCGCCCGGCCGACGGGGGACCGGGGCGGGCCGGCCGCGCTCGGCCGCCGGCTGGACGGGTGGAGCCCGCCGTCATCGGGGGATAGCCGGGAATGGCCGGGGATAGCCGGGAAGATTGGACACAGGACTGTGGTGACACGGGTCGCGGGGATCTTGCTGGCGGCCGGGGACGGTACCCGGCTCGGCCGGCCGAAGGCAACGGTGGAACTGGCGGGCCTCAGCCTGGCCGAGCGCGGCGTGCGGCTGCTGCGCGACGGCGGCGCGGACCCCGTGCTCGTGGTGACCGGGGCGGTGCCGGTTGAGCTACCCGGCACGCTCGCGGTGCATAACCCGGACTGGCTGTCCGGCATGGGTTCGTCGCTCGCGACGGGCCTGCGCGCGCTGAGCGGGCCCGGGCCGGACGGGCGCGGGGGCGCCGGCGTCACCGCCGTCGTCGTCGCGCTGGCCGACCAGCCCCTCATCGGGCCGGAGGCGGTCCGGCGGCTGATAGCCGCCCACGACGCGGGCGCCGCGGTGGCCGTCGCCACCTACGCGGGCAAGCCCCGCAACCCGGTCCTCATCGGCCGGCCGTACTGGACCGCCGTCTTGGAGACGGCCGGCGGCGACACCGGGGCGCGCCCGTTCCTCCGGTCGCATCCCGGCCTGGTGACCCTGGTCGAGTGCGGCGACGTGGGCACCCCCGACGACATCGACACCCCCGAGGACCTCGCCCGGGTACGGGGCAAGCTGTCCCGGGACTGACCGGCCCGGGACCCCCGGGATCCCCGGCCTGCCGGCTCCCGTGACGCGGCCGGCGCAGTTCGCGAGTTGCCTCGCGATCGCGGTTCACCGGCGGCGATAGTGCCGCTGCCGACCCGCGATCCGCTCAGCGGCGACCGAATGGGGCGCCAGCCGACGTGCGGGGGCCACCCGTGCGCTGGCCGCGGTGAGTCGTCCGGTGCCGCCGGGCGTGTGACGGGCGTGCCCGGCGGAGCACGCGTCCGTTCGGGAGAGGAGGTTCGGGTTTACTCGGCCCGGACGCCCCAGCGGACGGTGACGGATTCCTTGGGCCGCAGCACGATGAGATCCTCGCCGCTGACGAACGCGTTCGGCGGGCAGGTCATCGGCTCGACGGCGACCGCGGCCCGGCGGCGCTCGGGTTCGAGCGGGTCGCTGGTGAAGACCTGCAGCCACGGGTTGGCGGCGTCCAGCCACATGGCCGTCGTCAGCTCGCTGCTCGACAACCGGACCCAGGCGAGGCCGTCGGCCTCCCGGCGCAAGCCGGTGAACGCGTGGTCCAACTGCGTGCCGGCGAGCTTCCTGGCGGTGCGCAGGTCAAAGGGGGTTCCCGTCACGTCTTGTGCCGGGCCGGTGGGGATGAGCCGGTCGTCGACCGGCAGCCAGCGGTCGGCGGGCAGCTCAAGCGCGCAGTCGTCGATGGTCGGCGTGCCCGCGGTGAGGTACGGGTGGGTCCCCGTCCCCCAGGGCGCGGGGCGGCTTCCCTTGTTCGTCGCGGTCACCGTGACATGCAGGCCGGACGCGGCGTCGAGCCGGTACGTGACATCCACCTGGACCGCGAACGGGTAGCCCTGCTGGCCATGCGGGAGGGAGCGCAGGGTCACCTCGTCGAGGTCGTGCGAGATCCTTACCCAGGGGGCGAACCGGGTCAGGCCGTGAATGGCGTTTCCGCGACCCGGCTCGGACAGGGCGAGCTGGTAGTCCTGGCCGTCGAAGGAGTAGCTGCCGCCATCGACCCGGTTGGGCCAGGGCGTGAGGAGCTGGCCCGCGCCGTGCGGCGGGAGCTCGTCGGCGTCGAAGCCGGTCACCAGGGCGACGTCGCCGAACAGGAGGCCGCGCAGCCCGGCGCCGAGCTCGGTGACGGTCGCGCTGTAGTCGCCTGCTTCGATCTGATGCTGGGTGCCCGTGAGCGGGATGGTCATGCCGAATAGCATACGGACCTCTGCGCGCCGACGCATGGGCCATCCGCAATTACCATTATTGAATTCGAATCCGGTAAATTACTGAAGTTAAAATTTAATATTTATGTAAGGTGTGAGGGGCATGAGAAACGCGTTTCTCATGCTATGGCGGGTTATTTCTGATGCCGCCCGCGGCCGTTCTTCTCGCCGAGTGAGAAAACAGCCGTCCATGGCGTTTGAGGGGGCCGACGGGGCTGCTTGGGGAGCGGGGGACCGTCAGCCCCGTCGGTAATTTTAACTGTAAGGCACTGAAGCGGTCCGCGCGACTGCGTCCCTCGATCTTCTAACCTCTTTTTGCGCCGCGATTTGGGCGGCGCTGCCGCGGCAGGATGGCGGACGGCCGACGTGGCGGGAACCGCATGGTCAGCCGCGGCGCGGGCTCAGCCGGCCGTTACGCAGCGCCTCGGCCGTGAGCACGCCGAACAGGTAGAAGTACGCCGATTCTTCTTCCTCGAAGAAGCGGACTTCGGTCCGTGCGTCTTCCCCGCAGCTGAATACCTCATAGCCACCGTCGGTTTTGAAGAGGCACATGGCTCCCGTGATTTCCTCATCGACCGCATACGCGGAGCGCGGGATATCCGCCATATCGACGAGATCGGCGAAGATGGCCGCCATCGAGAGCCGCGGCTTGCGCGCCGCCCGGCGTCCCCGCACGGCACCGGTCAGCTTGCTGAGCGCGCCCGCCGCGATTAGGCCGGAGGAGGACCCCTGCCCGACCGGCGGTGGCGGCGGCAGCGAGGTGAGCGAGCCGGTCGTTCGCGCCTCGGCCGGCGCGGCGGCCGACGGCGGCGACGGTGCCGCCGCGGGCTGGGGTGCGGCGGCCTGGGGCGCGGGGGGCTGGGGCGGCGCGGGCTGCGTGGCGGCCGGCTGCGGTGGCTCAGGCTGCGGCACGGCTGGCTGTTGCGTGGTGGCCGCCGGGGGCGCCACGGGCGGGGGCACCGGCAACGGGGCGGTACTGGGGCCGGTCTGCGGTGCCTGCTGTGCCTGCGGCGGGGCGGGGTCCGGCGAGACTGGCGCCGCCGGGGCCTGCGGCCCGGTGCCCGGCGGAACGCCGGGTGCCTGCGGTTCGACGACGAGGGCCGCGGCGGCCTGCGGCGCGGGCGGTTCGGGCGCGGGCGGTGCGGCGAATTGAGGTCCGGCCAGTGCCTGGGGCTGCTGCGCCGCCTGGGGTTGCTGGGGTTGCTGGAACTGTCCTGGCGGCTGCGGCTGCGGCTGGGGCTGCGGTGCGGCGGGGAGCCCGGGCAGTTGCTGGTAGCCGGGCACCGGGGACGGCTGGGCGGGCTGCGCGTACTGCTGCATCGGGCCGTAGCCGTTGGGCGAGGGTGCCTGCATGATGCCCTGGCCCTGCTGCGGGTACCCGTTCGGCGGGTAGCCGTTCGGTGCGTACCCGTTTGGTGCGTACCCGTTCGGCGGGTAGCCGTTCGGCGGGTAGCTGGCCTGCGGGTAGCCGTTCTGCGGGTAGCCCGCTGCCTGCGTCCCGTTCTGCTGCGGGCCGGGAGCGGGCTGGAAGTACCAGGAGCCGTTGCCGTTCGGGTCGGCCGCCGGGGAGCCGTGCCAGGCCGCCACCGCCGTGGGCGCCTGCGGCTGCGCGGCCTGGGGCGGCTGCGTGTTCTCCGGCTGCGGCAGGGCCGGCTGCGGTCCCGTTCCCGCGGCAGCCGTCGCGGGCTGCGGAGCGCCGGCGACCTGCCCGCCGGGGAACGGGGATGGCGGGAACTGCTGCGGGGCCTGCGCCTGCGGGGCCGCTGGCAGCTGGCGATCCGGAGGCTGCATCGTGGGGGCCGACAGCGGGACAGGGAACGGCGCCCCGCCGTTCGCCTGCTGGGCCGGCTGCGGCCCCTGGCCGGGCGCGGCGATCGCGAACTGGCCGCCGGGAACCGCGGGCCCCTGGGCCCCGGCCGGCGGCGGCCCGCCGGGAACGCCGTATCCGTTGGGCATGCCGAGGACCGCGGGCTGCCCGGCGCCGGCCTGCGCCGCCCCCACCATCGCGTAGTAAGCCCCCGTGACCGGCTGCTGCGGGCCGGCCGGGGCGGGTGGCACGGGCATCGCCGCGGGGAGCTGCGCTACCGGAGCGGGTGCCGGGCCGGCCGCCGGGAGCTGGGGCATGATCCGCTGCGGTGACCCGGCCTGCGCGTTCCAGTTCGGCACGGCGCCGGAGCCCGGTCCGGCGGCCGCGGCCGCCGGGGCCGCCACGGCACCGCCGGGGCCGATCGCCCCGATCGCCCGGCCGGGGCCTGGCGGCATCAGGCCGGCCCCGTTCATTCCCGCGCCGTTCTGGCCTGGCCCCGGCACGCCGAGGCCCGGCGGGGGCCCGGCGGGGGCGGGGGCGCCGCTGCCGATCGCGCGCGGCGACGGGGAGGGCAGCGTGGACAGCAGCAGCGCGATCGGGAACTCGTGCCGTTCCTCGGCCAGGTCGGTGATCTCGTACCGGGGCACGACGACTTCGAAGACGCCGCGGTC
>DAHWEX010000214.1 GCA_027326205.1 Actinomycetota bacterium | reverse complement strand
CCGAGCACGCCCCGCAGCCGGTTTAACATCTGCCGATCCCAAGCGTTCGCACGAAAATCCCGACGGTGTGGCACCCGGCTGACACCGGGGACTGCTGCCGCCATCTATCGTCTCTGCGTACCGACACGAACGCAACTGGTTACCGTACGACGTGTCGATGTTCCACGACTGGCTGTCGGTTCGATGGCCGGGCATCAGGCGATCCGGTTACCGCACGGCGGCCGGCGAGGTCATCGAGTTCTTCGCGGAGGCCCGGGCGGCGCACCCGTCCATGAACCGGGAGTACGACGTCTTCCGCGACTTCCTGCGCCTTTGCGAGGCCGACCCGGACGCCGCCGCCGACCTCCTGGCCGAAGCCGGGATGGCCCGGACCCCGAGCGCCAAACTCGTGGCCAGGTTCGGGAAGAAGGTCCTCCGCCTGCAGGCCGACGTCCGGCATGAGCACGAACGGCTCAGCATGGAACTCCGCCACCGGCTTGAGGACGAGCTGATGGCGGCCGACCTCGACCTGGGCGCGCTCCCGCCTGGCATGATCGACTCTCTGCTCAGCGACTGGGTCCCGGACAGTCTCGGGCCGAGCCTGCCCGCTCCGGACGCGCCGCCTGCGCTCTCCGGACGAGAAGCCCACCCTCCGACCGTGATCGCCGCCGTTGATGCGGCCGATGGCGGCGACCGTGATCGGGTACCGCCGCCGGTCGTCACCATTCAGTTCCAGCAAGGCAGCTCCCACGTGCCGCCGCCCGCGGTCACCGTTTCCATCGGCCAGATCATCAACACGATGGCTTACACCGTGCACGAGAGCGTCCAGGGCACGCTGAACTACGCGCCGCAGGCGAAGGAGCTGCTGTCGCTGATCGAACGCTTCGCTCCGCCGAACGACAGCGACAACCTCCGCACGGCGGTCCACGAACTCGAAGACCAAGAGGCGCCCGCTCCGGCCAGATCCGCCGCCAAGAGAAAACTGATGGCGTTTATCTCTGCCTTGGGCGGCAAACTCCCGGATGCGGCCATGTCCGTCCTGGTGAGCTACCTGGACACGAAATTCGGCCTCAAAGGCTAGCCGGGCCGGTCGAATAAGAACGGCTCATTTTCGCCGCGTTCTTGTCGCCATGCGCTCGTTGGGATCAGGGTGCCCCGAGTTTGTCGCGCAGGATGTAGAGGCACGATTCGAGGATGTCGTCGCCGAGGGATTCCGGGTCGGCGAGGAGAATCTCAATGGCGGCCAGCTTCGCCGCCTTCGGGGGCAGGGTGCTGATTACTGCCACAGCGTCGGGCCTGGGGCCGCCGGACTTGGTGTCGCTCATCGGGTACCTCCCTGGATTGCCGTGGACCACGCCGCGCGGGCGCGGAGGTTGACCTCTGCCGTTGACCGGTCGTAGAGCGCCGCCAGGGTGGCGTGGGCGAGGGACGCCGGCGGCAGGCGCTCAAGTTCGGCCCGCATCTCGGCCCGCCTGCGCAGCAGTGCGGTGTCGTCTAGCTGGGTGAAGTCGTCACGGTCGCGCATGATCCTGCCCTGCCTGGTTCGGTCGTCCGGTCATGGAGGCGTGTCGCCGCCGTCCATCGTCGGGGGCGGTTGACATGACGCAACGACGGCGACACGCGTGACCAGAATGGCGCGGTGCGTGACGGACCGGGAAGTGCTGTGTCAACCTAGGTCTTATGGCAGTCAATAACAGAAACCTGGCAACAACCCACTTTGGCCGTCAGATGCGCAAGGAGCGACTGGCCCGCGGCTGGTCGCTACGCGAGTTCTGTGAGCGCACGGGCATCGACATCGGCCAGGCCAGCAGAATCGAGAACGGGAAGCAGCCACCGAGCGAGAAGGTAGCCGATGCGTGTGACCTCGTGTTTCCCGAGCGAAAGGGCTGGTTTCGCGAGTACTACGAGGAATCCAAGTACTGGATGCCGGCCGGGTTCCGCAACTGGGCCGAGTACGAGGACAAGGCCAAGACGCTGCGCGTGTGGGCACCAGGGATGATTCACGGGCTGCTGGAAACCGAGAACTACGCCCGCGTCATGCTGGCCGTGTACCCGGGCGTCAGCGACGAGGTTGTTAGCGCGCGGCTCGCCAATCGAATGCAGCGGCAGCAGCGCGTGCTATTCCGCGCGGACCCCCCGGATGTGCACTTCATCGTCGATGAAGCGGCGTTGTACCGTCGGGTTAGAAGCGCCGAGGTGATGGCGGAGCAGATGTCACACCTGCTCGATGTGGCCGCACTTGACCACGTGCGCCTGCAGGTCATGCCCGCCGTCGAACATCCTTGCAACACATCCGAGATGATCATCACCGAGGATGCCGTGTATACCGAGTCGCTAGCCAGCGGCGGCACGTACACAGGCCCGGAAAAGGTTGCCGAGCTGCGTCGGCTGTTCGTTACCCTTGCGGGTGAGTGTTACCGGGTGTCCGAATCCCGGTTGATCATCGAGAGGATGCGCGACACATGGATGGCGTATGGCGAAAGAGCACGTACTCATCCAGCAACGGCGGCAGCTGCGTCGAAGTTGGCCAGGACGGCATGATCCTCATCCGTGACACAACCGACCGCGATGGCGGGTCGCTGACGTTCACCGCGAGTGCGTGGCAGGCGTTCGCTGACTCGGTCAAGTAGGGAAGGCCCCGAGACCCCGTCAAACGATGCACGGGTCTCTGTGCAGGCGGCGCGTAGCGCATCCGCTCGCGATGGTTAACCGGGTGCGGGGACTTCGCGGATCGCGCTGGCCGGCATGGCCTTCGGCGGCGGAGCGCCGCGAAGTCCGCGTCGCCGCCGGCCATCCACGGGCGGGGACCCGCTCGGCGACTCCGCCTCAGGCACGGCGGCACGGTTATCTTGGAAACTTTGCACTACGTGGAAATTAAGCACGCGTGGTGCGTGCTTAATTTCCACGTAGTGCGGAATTACCACGCTGGCGGTGCCGGGCTTGGTTGCCGCAGGGCTACCGGCCGACTTCCGGGCGGTCGGGGTCGGCCCACAGGGTGTGGTAGCTGCCCTCGGCGTCCACCCGGCGGTAGGTGTGGGCGCCGAAGAAGTCGCGCAGTCCCTGGACGAGGGCGGCCGGGAGGCGCTCGGCGCGCAGGGCGTCGTAGTAGGCGAGCGCCGAGGAGAAGCCGGGGACCGGGATCCCGTTGTCGATCGCGACCCGCACCACCTCGCGCCAGCCGTCCTGGGCCTCGGTGACCTCCTTGGCGAAGTCCGGGTCGGCGAGCAGGGTCGGCAGCTGCGGATTGCCCGCGTAGGCGGCGCGGATCCGGTCGAGGAACTTGGCCCGGATGATGCAGCCGCCGCGCCAGATGACCGCCATCTTGCCGAGGTCGATGTCCCAGTTGTACTCGTCGCTGCCCGCGGCGATCATGTTCCAGCCCTGGGCGTAGGAGACGATCTTCGACGCGTAGAGCGCCTGCTCGACCTTGTCCGCGAACGAGTCGGGGTCAGAAACCGCCTCACGGGACGGCCCGGCCAGGTCCCTGGCGGCGGTGCGCAGGTCCGCGTGGCCGGACAGGCCGCGGGCGAAGGTGGCCTCGGCGATGCCGTCCACCGGCGTGCCGAGGTCGAGGGCGGTCTGCACGGTCCACCGGCCGGTGCCCTTCTGCTCGGCCTGGTCGAGGACGATGTCGACGAACGCCTTGCCCGTCTTGGCGTCGGTGTGGCCGAGGACCTCGGCGGTGATCTCGATGAGGTAGGAGTCCAGCCGGCCCTGGTTCCAGGTGCGGAAGATCTCCGCGATCTGGGCCGGCGAGTAGCCGCCGGCGTAGCGGAGCAGGTCGTAGGCCTCGGCGATGAGCTGCATGTCGGCGTACTCGATGCCGTTGTGCACCATCTTCACGAAGTGCCCGGCACCGTCCGGGCCCACGTGGGTCGTGCAGGGGACGCCGTCCACCTTCGCGGCGATGTTCTCGAGCATCGGCCCGAGGGCCTGCCACGATTCCGCCGGGCCGCCGGGCATGATCGACGGGCCGTTGAGCGCGCCTTCCTCGCCACCGGAGACGCCCATGCCGACGAAGTGGATACCGCGGGCCCGCAGCGCCGCCTCGCGCCGCCTGGTGTCCGCGAAGTGCGCGTTGCCGCCGTCAATGATCATGTCGCCCTTGCCGAGGAGCGGAGCGAACTCCTCGATGACCGCGTCGGTCGCCGCGCCGGCGTTCACCATGATGACCAGGCGGCGCGGGCGCTCCAGGCTGGCGACGA
>DAHWEX010000063.1 GCA_027326205.1 Actinomycetota bacterium | reverse complement strand
ATAACAGCAACTGGCGGTGGCGCGAATGCCGGAGGGCGGCCGGGAGGATCTCATGCCGGGCCTCCCGGCGTGGCCACGTCTCCCGGGGGGAGGACGGGCAGCCCGGCCGGAGCACCGGACCGGGCGAGACCGAGCAGCGCGTCGACGTCCAGGTGCCGGTCGACGAGGTCGCCGAGCCGGTCGAGGCGGCGTTCCCGGGCGGCGGCGAACCGCACGCCCGAGGGGGCCCGGCCGAGCGCGGCGGCGAGGAACGCGCCCCGCAGTTCGTCCCCCTCGAGGCTGCCGTGCCACATGGTGCCGAAGACGTTCCCGGACCGCGCCCCGCCGAGGAACTCCTCCGCCCCGTCGGCGACGGTGACCCGCCCGTGGTGGATCTCGTACCCGGACGCGGGCGCGCCGAGCGCGCTGCCCGCGGGGAGCCGCAGCGTCTTGCCGGCGGCGAAGTCGGTGCGCGCGTCAAGCAGCCCGAGCCCCGGGACCGAGGCTCCGGCCGCGCCCTCGACGCCGTCCGGGTCGGCGATGACCGTCCCCAGCATCTGGAAGCCGCCGCAGATCCCGAGCAGCGGGCGGCCGCGGCGCACGTGGCCGTCGACCGCCGCGTCGAGGCCGCGGGAGCGGAGCCAGGCCAGGTCGGCGATGGTGGACCGGGTGCCGGGCAGCACCACGAGGTCCGCGTCGGCGAGGTCCCGCGGCCCGGAGGCGAACGCCACGTCAAGGTCCGGTTCCAGGCCGAGCGCGTCGATGTCGGTGAAGTTGCTGATCCGGGGGAGCCGCACCACGGCGACCCGGAACACGGGACCTTCAAACACGGGCCCGCCGCGGGACCGGCGCCCTTCCAAGTCCAGGGCGTCCTCGGAGTCGAGCCAGAGGTCCGGGTCCCAGGGCAGGACGCCGTACACCCGGCGGCCGGTGAGCTGCTCCAGCGACCGCAGGCCGGGGGCGAGCAGCGCGGGGTCGCCGCGGAACTTGTTCACCGCGAACCCGGCGACCAGCGCCTGGTCGGCCGGGGACAGCAGCGCCACGGTCCCGAACATCGCCGCGAACACCCCGCCCCGGTCGATGTCACCGACGACCACCGTCGGCAGGCCGGCGTGCCGGGCCAGCCCCATGTTGACGTAGTCGCCCGGCCGCAGGTTGATCTCCGCCGGGCTGCCCGCGCCCTCGGCGACGACCACGTCGAACCGGCCGGCGAGGTCGTCGAACGCCGCGTGCGCGGCGGCGGCGAGGTGACGGCGGCCGGCCTGCCAGTCGGCCGACGACACGTCCCCGGCGGGCTGCCCCATGAGGACCACGTGGCTGCGCCGGTCGGTTCCCGGCTTGAGCAGCACCGGGTTCATCGCGGGCTCGGGCGCCACCCGGGCCGCGAGCGCCTGCGCCCACTGGGCGCGGCCGATCTCGGCCATGCGCCCGTCCGGGCCGGCGCAGACCATCGAGTTGTTCGACATGTTCTGCGCCTTGTACGGGGCGACCCGCACGCCGCGGCGCGCGAGCGCACGGCACAGCCCGGTGACGACCGTGCTCTTGCCCGCGTCCGAGGTCGTGCCCGCGACCAGCAGCCCGCTCATGCGGCCACCTCGCTGGCGCTCGGAGTCCGCGTTCGCGGACGCACTGTGCTTGCCGGTTCGCTCGCGGGCTCGCTCATACGTCCACCGGCCCGCGCAGCAGGTAGACGTCCATCACCCAGCCGGCCGCGGCCTTCGCCCGGGCCCGGGCGGCGGTGATCTCGTCCAGCACGTCGGCGACCCGGCCGGCCGCGAGTTCCTCCGCGCCGGTGCCCAGGTTGGCCCCCCACCAGATCCGCCAGTCGCCGAGCCCGTCGAGGTCAAGGGCGGAGCCGAGCATGACCACGATGTTGGCCTGTCCCGCCGCGACCGCCTGGCGCAGCCGCCGCGCGGTGGTGACGTGCACCGGGCGGCCGACCTCGTGCAGCACGATCCGGTGCCGGGCGGCGAGCACCTGCGGCGCGCTGACGCCGGGCAGCACGTCGTAGTCGGCCGGCAGCCGCTCGGCGAGGCGGGCGACGACCCGGATCGTCGAGTCGTACAGCGACGGGTCGCCCCACACCAGGAACGCCGCGGTCCCGCCGCGCTCACGCAGGACCGGCTCGTAGGCCGCCACCCGGGCGTCGTGCCACGCGGCGACGGCACCGGGGTAGCCGCCAGGCGCGGCCCGGTCCCGTTCGGGATCACCGACCTCGACCACCTCGAGGCCGAACGCCCCGGCGACGGCCCGGCGTGCCGCCAGCAGCCCGTCGTCCTCCCCCTTGCGGGCGGCGAGGACGTAGTCGGCCGCGCGCAGCGCGCCGGCCACCTCCTGGGTGACGTGCTGCGGTCCCATGCCGACGCCCAGCACCCGGAGCCTCACTCGTCCGGGCCTTCCAGGTCGCCCTCGACCTCCAGGTAGGCCTGCCGCAGCGCGGCCAGGACGGCGGGGTCCGGCTCGGCCCACAGGCCGCGGCTGGCGGCCTCGTGCAGCCGCTCGACGATGCCGCGCAGCGCCCACGGGTTGGACCGGCGCAGGAACTCCTGGTTCGCCTCGTCGAGCACGTACGCGCGGGCCAGCTTCTCGTACATCCAGTCGTGCACCACGCCGGCGGTGGCGTCGAAGCCGAACAGGTAGTCAACCGTCGCGGCCAGCTCGAAGGCGCCCTTGTAGCCGTGCCGCCGCATGGCCGCGATCCACCGGGGGTTCACCACCCGGGCGCGGAAGACCCGGGCGGTCTCCTCCGCCAGGGACCGGGTCCGCACCGCGTCCGGCGAGGTCGAGTCGCCCACGTACGCCTTCGGGCCGGCGCCGGTCAGCGCCCGGACGGTGGCGATCATGCCGCCGTGGTACTGGAAGTAGTCGTCGGAGTCGGCGATGTCGTGCTCGGCGCTGTCGACGTTCTTCGCCGCCACCTTGATCCGCCGGTAGCTGGCCCGCATGTCCTGCGCCGCGGGCACGCCGTCCAGGCCGCGGCCGTAGGCGAACCCGCCCCAGGCCGTGTAGACCTCGGCGAGGTCCGCGTCGTCGCGCCACGACCCGGACTCGATGAGCGGCAGGATGCCCGCGCCGTAGGAGCCGGGCTTGGAGCCGAAGACGCGGGTCGTCGCCCGCCGTTCGTCGCCGTGGACGGCCAGGTCGGCCTGCGCGTGGGCGCGGACGAAGTTGCGCTCGCCGGGTTCGTCGAGGGCGGCCACCATCCGGACCGCGTCGTCCAGCATCGCGACGACGTGCGGGAAGGCGTCACGGAAGAAGCCGGAGATCCGCACCGTGACGTCGATCCGCGGCCGGGCGAGTTCGGCGAGCGGGACGACCGCCAGGCGGCTGACCCGCCGCGAGGCCTCATCCCACTCCGGGCGCACCCCCAGCAGGGCGAGGGCCTCGGCGATGTCGTCGCCGCTGGTGCGCATCGCGCTGGTGCCCCAGACCGACAGGCCCACGGAGGCCGGGTAGCCGCCGGTCTCGTCCAGGTAGCGGCTCAGCAGCGAGTCGGCCATCGCCTGGCCGGTCTGCCAGGCGAGCCGGGACGGGACGGCGCGGGGGTCGACGGTGTAGAAGTTCCGCCCGGTCGGCAGCACGTTGACCAGGCCGCGCAGCGGAGACCCGGACGGCCCGGCCGGGATGAACCCGCCGTCCAGGGCGTGCAGCACGGCGCCTAGCTCGTCGGTGGTCCTGGCCAGCCGGGGGATGACCTGCTCGGCCGCGAAGACCAGGACGGCGCGGACCGCGGGGTCCTCGTGCAGCGCGCCGGCGGCGGCCGGGTCCCAGCCGGCCGCCTCCATCCCGTCCACCAGGGCGCGGGCCTGGGCCTCGAACTGGTCGACGACGGAGCGCGGTGCGCCGTCCTTCAGGCCGAGGGCGGCCCGCAGGCCGGGCACCGCCCCGCCGGCGCCGCCCCATACCTGGGCGGCGCGCAGGATGGCCAGCACCAGGTTGACCCGGGCGGCGCCCTCCGGCGCGGCCCCCAGGACGTGCAGGCCGTCGCGGATCTGGGCGTCCTTGATCTCGCACAGCCAGCCGTCGACGTGCAGCAGGAAGTCGTCGAACTCGGTGTCCCGCGGCCGTTCGTCCAGCCCGAGGTCGCGGTGCATCTCGGCGGCCCGCAGCAGCGACCAGATCTCGCCGCGGATGGCCGGGAGCTTGCCCGGGTCCATCGCGGCGATGTTCGCGTGCTCGTCCATCAGCTGCTCGAGCCGGGTGATGTCCCCGTAGGACTCGGCGCGGGCCATCGGCGGCACCAGGTGGTCGACGATCACGGCGTGGGCCCGCCGTTTCGCCTGCGCGCCCTCGCCCGGGTCGTTGACCAGGAACGGGTAGACCAGCGGCAGGTCGCCGAGCACCGCGTCCGGCCCGCAGGAGGCCGACAGCGCGGCGTTCTTGCCGGGCAGCCACTCCAGCGAGCCGTGCTTGCCGAGGTGGATGACCGCGTGGGCGCCGAAGCCGCGGTCGATCCACCGGTAGGCCGCCAGGTAGTGGTGACTGGGCGGGAGATCCGGGTCGTGGTAGATCGCGACCGGGTTCTCCCCGAAGCCGCGGGGCGGCTGGATCAGGATGACGACGTTCCCGGCCCGCAGCGTGGCGAGCACGAGCTCGCCCCCCTCGCCGTCGGGCCCGGCGCTGACGAAGAGGCTGCCGGGGGCGGGGCCCCAGGCCCGGGTCACCTCCTCCCGCAGGCCGGCCGGCAGGTCCGCGGTCCAGGCGTCGTACTCCGCCTTGGTGATGCGCACCTGGGCGCCGGCGAGCTTGGCGCTGGTCAGCCACTCCTCGTCCTGGCCGCCCGCCGCGATGAGCGCGTGGATGAGGGCGTCCCCGGCGGCCGTGTCGTCGCCGGCGTGGCCGTCGAGGATGGCGGTCACCTCGTTGCCGCCGCCGAGGTCGTAGCCGGCGGCGCGCAGCCGGCGCAGCAGCCTGACCGCCGACACCGGGGTGTCGAGGCCCACCGCGTTGCCGATGCGGGAGTGCTTGGTCGGGTAGGCGGACAGGACGAGCGCGAGCCGCTTCTCGCCGTTCGGCACGGTCCGCAGCCGGGCGTGGCGGACCGCGAGGCGGGCGACCCGGCCGCAGCGCTCGGGGTCGGCGACGTACCGGGGCAGGCCGTCGGCGTCGATCTCCTTGAAGGAGAACGGCACGGTGATGATCCGCCCGTCGAACTCGGGGATCGCGACCTGGGTGGCCGAGTCCAGCGGGGTCAGGCCCTCCTTGGACGCCTCCCAGCCGGCCCGGCTGGTGGTCAGGGTGAGGCCCTGCAGGACCGGGATGTCCAGGGCGGCCATCCGCTCGACGTCCCACGCCTCGTCGTCCCCGCCGGCCGCCGCGGCCGCGGGGACGCTGCCCCCGGCGGCCAGCACGGTCACCACCAGCGCGTCCAGGCCGGCGAGCGCCGCGTACAGGTCGTCGGGCGCCGACCGGAGCGACCCGGCGAAGACCGGCACCCCGGTCGCCGCGCCGGTGGCGTCGATCGCGTCCGCCAGGGCGTGCGCGAAGCCGCTGTTCCCGCTGGCCTCGTGCGCCCGGTAGTACAGCACGCCGACCCGGGGCAGCGCGACGGGCGACGACGCGGCCGGCCGGGCGGCGTACCCCCAGGCGGGGATCGCGGCCGGTAGGTCGAATCCCTCGCCGGTCAGCAGCACGGTGTCGGACAGGAACGCGTGCAACTGGGCCAGGTTGGCCGGGCCGCCCTCGGCGAGGTAGCGGTGCGCCTGCGCTGCCACGCCGATGGGAACGGTGGACAGTTCCATCAGCTCCGCGCTCGGCTGCTGCTCGCCGCCGAGGACCACCAGCGGGGTGCCCGCCGCGCGGACCGCCGCCAGCCCCGGCCACAGGTCCTGCGGGGAGCCGAGCAACCGCACGACCACCAGGTCGGCGCCGGCCGTCGCGGCCCGCAGGTCCGCGTCGCTCGCGCGGCTCGGGTTGGCCCACCGGTACCGCTGCCCGCTGGCCCGGGCGGAGAGCAGGTCGGTATCGGATGTGGACAGCAGCGCGACGCACACGGTGGTGACGGTCACAGCCGGGTCGGCCATCGGTTCGTTCCTCCTCCGGGGTTCTCGCCCCGTCGCGCAATCGGAGTAAGCGCGCCCGTGGCCAGTGTCTGGCTGCATCCCGTGGGGATGTCACAGTTGCGGAACAGCCTCGGAGTCGCACCGAGTTCCTGGACCATGGGCGTGGCCACATGCTACGGGGCGGGCGGGCCTGGTCACTACCCGCCCGGCCCCCGGGCCGCCCCCGGAGAACCGCGCGCCCGAAAATCGTTCGACGAGATAGTACGTAACTGTCGGCTAAACGCGGAATTGGTGCGAAACTGGAGGCATGCCTGCAACGGACGAGGATCTCCTGATCGAAGACGCGGTCAGTCAGCGCAAGTCGCACAAGCGGGGCTACAACCTGCTCGCCACTCTCACCCTGGCCGCGGTCTTCGGCGCCCTCGGCTGGTTCCTGCTCTTCTGGCTGCGCCCGCTCATCAAGTCCATCCCGCTCCTGCCCCTGGGCACGGTGACGACCACCCTGCTCGTCGTCGGCATCGCCGCGTTCGCGGCCGCCGGGCTGCTGATCGCCGGCTCAATCGTCGTCAACCCGTGGTCCAAGTGGGGCGACCGCCTCCCCGGCGCCTGCCCGCTGTGCGGTCAGCGTAACCTGCGGCACGAAACGGTCCAGCACGCGGGCTGGGAGGACGGGCACCCCGAGGCCGGCATCAAGAAGGGCCCCCGGGGCATCGTGACCCTGTGCGAGACCCCGGGCTGCGCCTACGCCACCGCGAAGGTCACCCACCCGAGCACCAGCTAACCCCTCTTCCGGTGCCGCGCAGCCGTGAACTTGCACAAGTAGACTTTTAAAAAGTCTACTTGCACATCGCTGCGACGTTCGGGGACTGGCATGGCCGAAGCGGTACCGAAGCCCGGCTACATCTTCGACCGGGCAGTTGAGTGGCAGGCGCTGGCCGAGTTCGCCACTGACGACCGGCTCGGGGCGACGCTGGGCATCGTCTCGGGCCGGCGGCGGCAAGGCAAGACGCTGCTCCTTGAGTCGATGTGCGAGGAACTCGGCGGTCTCTACTTCACGGTGCCCGAGGACATGCCGGCGGGTGAGCACCTGCGCAGGCTCGCCGAGGCGCTGGGCGCGTTCACCGGCGCTCCGCCGCCGCGGCTGGACTCCTGGGACCAGGCGATCGAGGCGCTGTTCGGCCTGGGGACGGTCGGCCGCCCGGTCCTCGTGGTCCTCGACGAATTTCCCTACATGGCCCGGTCGACCTCTGGCCTGCCGTCGATCATCCAGCACGCGCTGTCACCACGGGGCCTGGCCCGGACCGGGTCGCGGACCCGGCTGATCCTGTGCGGGTCGTCGATCGCCTTCATGGGCCAGCTGGTTTCCGGGTCGGCCGCGCTGTTCGGGCGGGCCCGGCTCAGCCTGATGGTGCGGGCGTTCGACTTCCGGGCCGCCGCGCGGTTCTGGGGAGTCGCGCACGACCTGCCGCTGGCGGCCGCGCTGTTCGCGATGGTGGGCGGGACTCCCGCCTACATCGAATACGCCTCTGGCGTGCCAGCGTCGCTGGCCGAACTCGACCAGTGGGTGACGCGGAACCTGCTGAACTCCACCAACATGCTGTTTCGGCAGCCGCGGATGCTGCTGAGCGAGGATTCGGCATTCAGCCAGATCGGAATGTACGGGACGGTCCTGAGCGCGATCGCCGAGGGCAGCCACACGGTGTCGGGCATCGCCAAGCGGGTCGGCCGCTCCACCTCGGACGTGAACCACTACGTCAAGGGACTTGCCGACGGCGGGTTCCTGTCGCACGTCCCCGACGCGTTCCGGGCGAACCGCGCCGAGTACCAGATCACCGACGCCCTCATCCGGTTCCACCACGCGATCGTCTACCCGAACTGGTCCCGGCTGGATCTGTACCGGCCCGAGCGGGCGGCGCGCCTGTGGGCGGAGTCGGCGGAGACGTTCCGTGCCCAGGTCATGGGGCCGACGTTCGAGGACATGTGCCTGGTCTGGACTCAGGAGTTCGCTTCCGGTGCCACGCTCGGCGGCGAGCCGGACATCGTCTCGCACGGCGTGCTCAACGACCCGGCAGGCAAGTCCCAGCGTCAGCTCGACATCGTCGTGCGGGACTCGCGCCGGGGACTGGTCGCCATCGGGGAGGCCAAGTCCGGAGAGGTCGTCGGCCGCGGCCACCTGAGCAAGCTGCGCGAGGCGGTCCCCCTGCTCCACGCGCAGCGGCAACTCGAACCCGGCGCGGACCCGGTGCTGCTACTGTTCAGCGGCGCGGGCTTCACCCCCGAACTGGCCGCGGACGCCGCGGACAGCGGCGGAACAGTCCAGCTTATTGACTTGGAGAGGCTCTACTTCGGCTCCTGAACAGGGTTTCCTGGCCACCGCGCACCATAGCGCGGACGTGCCGGCCTCGCCCGGCCCGGGCGGTTTCCTGGCCGCGCTCACGGCGCGCCTGGCCCGTGCCTGACCGTCCTAGTGGATCGTTGCGAGCACCCGGGTCCGCGTAACGATCCGCTATCGTGCGGTGACGGGGCCGGCGGCTGTCGTCCGGCGACTACCGGGGCGCCGATTCGCTGAGACCCGGCGCCTTTACCCGGGCGCGAACCTGGGAGATGGTTGTGCCTGGAGACCAACTGGTGGACAAGGAGCAGTCATGGCGATTAACGCGATTCTCGATTTGCGGCTCAAGGCCGAGTCGCTGGAGAGCGCGCACCAGGTGATTCACGCGACGCTCGCCGCCACCCGGGCGTTCTCCGGGTGCCAGGACGTCACCGTCCTGGTCGACAGCGACGACCCGGCCCACGTGGTCGTCTACGAGACCTGGGAGTCGATGGAGCACGACGACGCCTACCGGGCGTGGCGGGCCACCCCCGAAGGCGCCGCGGACCTCGCGGGCCTCGGCTCGATCCTGGCGGCCGCCCCCGGGCTCACCCGGTTCACGGTGGCCGCCGGCGTGTAGGCGGCCGTGAAACACGGACCCGTTCGGAAGGATCTAGAACGTCATCCCGAACGGGTCCGTGCGCCGCGTCACCGGTAATGCCGCCGCGGAAGCGGCGGCCCTGGTCAGCTCTTCGACGCGTTGTACAGGAAAAGGTGGCCGATGGCCGTCGGGTAGACCCCCGAGACGTTCTTCGCGGTCGCGGTCAGGTAGTTGTAGAAGTACGCGTAGATGATCGGCGTCTGCTCGAGCAGCAGGTTCTCGATCTGCCCGGCGATCGTCTTCTGGCTGGACAGGTCCACCGCGGCGATGTACTGCGCGGCCAGCTTGTCGTACTGGGCGCTGGCGAAGTGGGCGGCGTTCCACGAGCCGGTGCCGGTCTTGGCGTTGATCGTTTCGAGCGGCGCGGTGAGGAACACGTTGGGCACCGAGCGGTGCCCGTAGTCGACCAGGGACATGGGCGCGTCGAGCCAGTCGGAGTTCCCGAAGGTCGCCTTGCCGTAGTACGCCGAGGAGCTTTCCACCGTGAGGTTGACCTTCACCCCGATGGCGGCGGCCTCCTGGGCGACGATCTGCGCGAACTGCGGGATCTCCAGGAAGTTCTCGGTGATGAGCCGGGTGGTGAAGCCAGCGGCGTGCCCCGCCGCGGCGAGCAGCGACTTGGCCTTGGCGACGTTCTGCGCGCGCTGGGCCACCGCGGTGTCCGTGGAGGGGAACACGGGGGCGAACGGCGAGTCGTTGCCCAGGTCCGCGTTGCCCTTGAACAGCGCCTGGACGATGGCCGGCCGGTCGAGCGTCAGGGCGATCGCCTGACGGACCCGGGGGTCGGTGAACGGCGCCTGGTCGCAGCGCATGGACAGCTCGCGGTGCGCGCTGGACCTGAGCTTGATGACGTTGTAGCCGCCGGACAGCAGCTGCTCGCCGCCGGTGACCGCGAACTGGCCGAGGACGTCGATGTTGCCCGCGGTCAGCGCGAGGACGCCGGGGGTCTGCGTCTCGTAGAACGTGAAGTTGGTCGCCGCCGGCAGCGCCTTCGTCCCCCAGTAGGACGGGTTGGCGGTGAACGACGCGCCGACCTTCGGCGTGTAGGACTTCAGGATGAACGGGCCGGTGCCGAGGAACGTGCCCTGCCAGCTCGCCGGGTTGTACCCCGACGGCAGGATGATCATGTTGTAGTTGTCGGACGACGTCAGGTACGGGAAGTTCCCGTTCGGCGCCTCGAGGTGGAACGCGACCGTGTAGTCGTCGACCTTGACGACACCGGACGGCTGCAGCACCCCGCCGAAGGCCGACAGCGCGTTGCCGCTGGACTTCGGGTTGGTCTGCAGCTGGTAGGTGTAGACGACGTCGGCGGCGGTCAGCGGGTGGCCGTTGGAGAACTTCACGCCCTGGCGGATCTTGAACGTCCACACGTCGGCGGTGGCGTTGGGCGTCCACGAGGTGGCGAGCACCGGGTGCAGGGTGAGCGACTGGTCAGACAGGCACAGGTACTCGCCGGTCTGGGCCAGCATGTCGAGGCCGCCCTGGTCGGCGACCGTCAGCGGGTTGATCTCGGCTGTCGGCACGACGATGCCCGCGTTGATGGTGGCGCCCGCCTGGCCGGCCGCGGTGGCGGACCCGGACGACGACGCGGACGCCGCGGTGGACGCCGGGCCGGTCGAGGACGGCGACGAGCCGCAGGCGGTGAGGATCGCGTCGATGACCGGGATGGAGATGCCGACGACGGTGCCGCGGCGGATGAAGTCGCGGCGGGAGAGCCGCCCGGCGGCGTACTCGTCGATGACGTGGCCGGCGATCTCGCCCTGGCCGCGTCGCAAGCGGGAAAGGTTCACAAGGTTCACAGGGTGCCTCCCTGAAGGCGTCGCAGTTCATCGGGTGGAATATGACAGCGGATCGTGTGGCCGTCGCCGGCGAGCGCCGCGGGCGGCGCCGTCGTCTCGCAGACGCCGGTGGCGAGCCGCCGGGGACAGCGAGTGTGGAACACGCAGCCGCCGGGCGGCGAGGCCGCCGACGGGATTTCGCCCTCGAGCCGGATCCGGTCCGCGACAACCCCGTCGAGTTGCGGAACGGCGGACAACAGGGCCTCGGTGTACGGGTGGTGCGGTCCGTCGAAGACCGCCTCGGCCGGCCCGGCCTGCATGACCTGCCCGAGGTACAGGACGACGATCCGGTCCGACAGGTAGCGGACCACGCCGAGGTCGTGCGAGATGAACAGGTAGGTGACCCGCTCGCGCCGCTGCAGGTCGGCGAGCAGGTTCAAGATGGCGCCCTGCACGGAGACGTCGAGGGCGGAGGTGGGCTCGTCGCAGACGACGACCCGCGGGCCGCCGCCGAAGGCGCGGGCGATCGCCACGCGCTGCTTGAGCCCGCCCGACAGCTGGGCGGGGCGCAGCGGCAGGTGCCGCTCCTCCAGCCGCACCTGCGCGACGAGCGCGGTGAGCCGGTCGCGCAGCGCCGCGCCGGACAGGCCGGCCAGGCGGGCGACGGGCTGGCTGATCAGCCGCCGCACGGTGTGCCGCCGGTTCAGCGCGGAGTCCGCGTTCTGGAACACGATCTGCAGCGCGCGCAGCTGGGCCCGGGACCGTCGCCGGGCCTCGGGAACCAGGGGCGTGCCGTCGAGGGTGACGGTGGCGCCGGCGTCCGGCGGGATCAGCCCGAGCAGCACCCGGGCCAGGGTGGTCTTGCCGCTGCCGCTCTCCCCGACGATGCCGAGCGTCTGCCCGGCGGCCACGTCCAGGTCGACGCCGGACAGCGCGCGGACGCCGCCGGGGAAGGTCTTGGACACCTGCCGCAGCGTGATGACCGGCGGTGCGGCGGCGTCCCGCGGGGGCCGGGCTGGCGCGTCGCCGGCGCCGGGCGTGGAAGGGGCATCGCCCGCGTCCGCCGGGTCGTCGTTCTCCGCCTCGGTCCAGCGGTAGCAGCGGGACACGCGTCCCGGCTCGACGGCGAACGGCGGCGGGGCCGCGGTGCGGCACTGGTCGACGACGAGCGGGCAGCGGGCGGCGAACACGCAGCCGTCCCCGATTTCCTCGCGGCGGGGCAGGAACCCGGGGATGACCGGCAGCGGGCCGTGGTCCTTGCGCTGGCCGCGCCGGGGAACGGAGCGCAGCAGGCTCGCGGTGTAGGGGTGGGCGGGCTTCTTGAAGACGGTGCCGGCCGGGCCCTCCTCGATGAGCGATCCCGCGTACAGCACGCCGACCCGGTCGCAGACCTTGTTGATGACGGCGAGGTTGTGGCTGATGAACAGCACCGACGTGCCGTACTCGGCGCGCAGCGCGGCGATCAGGTCGAGGACCTCGGCCTCGACGGTCGCGTCGAGCGCGGTCGTCGGCTCGTCGAGGATCAGCAGCCGCGGCGAGGCGGCCAGGGCCATCGCGATCACGACGCGCTGGGCCATGCCGCCGGACAGCTCGTGCGGGTAGCGCCGCATGACCGCGGCGGGGTCCGCGATCCGCACCTTGGCGAGCATCTCCCGCGTCGCCGCGGCGCGGGCGCCCGAGTCCATCCCGGCGAGCGCGAACACCTCGGCGACCTGCGCGCCGACGCGCAGGCTGGGGTTGAGCGCGCGGCCGGGCTCCTGGTAGACCATCGACACCGAACGGGCCCGCAGTTCCCGCAGTCCCGCCGCGCGCAGCGCCAGCACGTCCCGGCCCGCCACCGTGACGGACCCGGCCGACACCGCGCCGTTGCGCGGCAGGTAGCGGGTGACCGCCAGGGCCACGGTGGACTTGCCCGAGCCGGACTCGCCGACGAGCCCGTAGGCCTCGCCGGGCCCGATGCGGAAGCTGACGTGCTCGACGGCGGGCCGGGCGGTGCCCCGGGTCCGGTAGGTGATCGACAGGTCCTCGATCGCGAGCACGGGGTGCTCGCCCGCGTTCTCGCCCGCGTTCTCGCTCTGGTTCCCGGTCAAGAGGACATCACCTGTTCCAGGGAGTCGGTGATCAGGTTGACGGCCACGATCAGCGAGGCGATCGCCAGGGCGGGGAACAGCGTCTCCCACCAGTAGCCCGCCCCGATCACCCCGTAGTTCGCGTTGATGTCAGAGCCCCAGCCCGGCGTTGACGGGTCCACCCCGAAG
>DAHWEX010000054.1 GCA_027326205.1 Actinomycetota bacterium | reverse complement strand
CCCGCGCGGCCGGCGCCGCGATGCCAGCCGGCGCCGGGACGCCGGCGGGGCCTGCGGCGGCGCGGGAGGTGCTCGCGACGGTCCGCGCCCGGCTCGCGGACGACCTGGACGCTCCCGGTGCGCTCGCCGCGGTCGACGGCTGGGCCGACGCGGTCCTGGACGGCCCGGGCGGCACGGAACCGGAGCTGATCAGGGACAGCGTCGACGCACTCCTCGGCGTCGTCCTCTAGCGCCAGCAGGCTACCCCGGCCCGCCGCCCGCCTCCAGTGGCATGTCCGGCCCCTGTGGATATCTCGCGCGTTATCCACAGGGACGCGACTCCGCTCGCCCGGTCCTGGTCTCCCCGCGACCCTGAGACCATGACATCCAACACCCCAGAAACTCCCGTCCAGCGCCAGCCCGACCCCCGCGTTCCGGCGGTGAAGGTGCGGGTCACTTCGCCGGCGTCCCTGCTCGCGGTCATTCCCGGCCTGCTCGGCTTCGATCCCGGGGACAGCATCGTGGTGATCGGGACCGAGCCGTCCAGCAGCCACGTGCGGGTCACGCTCCGCTATGACGTGCCCGACCCGCGTCGTCCGTCAACCGCCGCCGCTCTCGCCCGGGACGCGGTCAGCCTGCTGCGCGCGCAGGGCGTCACCACCGCCGCCGCGGTGGGCTACGGCGCCGACAGATGCGTCGCCCCGGTCCTGGCCGCCCTGCGCGAAGGCGCGGCCGGTGCCGGAATCGCGATGATCGAACTGCTCCGGGCGGAGCACCGGCGGTACTGGTCCTACGTCTGCGCCGATCCTGGCTGCTGCCCGCCGGAGGGCACGCCGTTCGACGCCACCCGCCACCCGGCCGCGCGTGCGCTGCGGGCCGCCGGAAAGCGCGTGCTTCGCGACCGGACGGCGCTCGCGGCCACGGTCGCCGCGGCGGGCGGGCAACCCGGTGCCGCGATGCGCCGCGCGACCCGGGAGTCCCTGGCGCAGTTCGCCCGCTGCCTGAACCGCCTTGACCGCGCGGGCACGCCTGCTTCCGCCGCGAAGCTCACGTCCGTCGTCGGGGAGATCGCGGTCCGCGGTGCGATCCGCCACTACCGCGCGGGCGGGTCCCTTCCCGCGCGGGACGCGGCCCTCCTCACGGTCGTGCTCGGCCAGACACGGGTCCGCGACGACGCCTGGTCGCGCATGGACCCCGGGCACCTGGGCGCGCACCTGCGGCTATGGACCGACCTGACCCGGCTGGCCCGCCCCGGCCACGTAGCCGCGCCCGCCTCGCTGCTGGCCTTCTGCGCCTGGCAGTCCGGCGACGGCGCGCTCGGCAACGTGGCCCTCGACCGTGCCCTGGCGGACAATCCGGGGTACTCCATGGCGCTCCTCCTGCGCGACGCCCTGGACTCGGGCGCACCCCCGTCCATGGCGCGCCTCCCGATGACCCCGCAGGAGGTAGCCGCCTCCTACGACGACGCCGAGGCGGCGCCCCCGGCCGACCCCGCGACCGTCCCCGCAGGTGAGGCAGGGCCAGAGTGACTTCCGGCGACCCGATACACTGCCTGAGCCGTTTCCCTGGCAGGGCGTGGAGCTTGCCCCTTTTGTGGTCTTGTGCGCATCCTGTTCAGGGTGAACGCCACGGCCCCGGCGGGGGCGGTGCCCAATCGTAGCGGGACCCGAACGACAGGAGGAGCACGTGACCGGCATCTCTGGTCTGCCGCCGGCTAAGCGGGCGGCTCATGAGGCCGCCGTGGCGCGACTGCGCGACGCCTACGCCGCGGTGCCAGCCGGCGTCCCGGTCCGGCTGGCCAAGCCGACGTCCAACCTCTTCCGCTTTCGTGACCCCGCGTCCGCCACGGAGCGGGTCAGCCTCGATGTGTCGGCCTTCGCCCGGGTCATCCACGTGGACCCGGCCACCAGGACCGCCGTCGTCGGCGGCATGACCACGTACGAGGACCTGTGCGACGCCACGCTGCCGTACGGCCTGATGCCCCTGGTCGTCCCGGAACTCAAGACGATCACCCTGGGCGGCGCGGTCACCGGCCTTGGCATCGAGGCGACATCGGTCTGGCACGGCCTGCCGCATGAGTCGGTGACCGAGATGCAACTGCTCACCGGCGACGGCCGCGTCGTTCTCGCGACGAAGGACAACGAGCACAGCGACCTCTACTACGGCTTCCCGAACTCCTACGGCACGCTCGGCTACACGCTCGCCCTCACCATCGAGCTGATGCCGGTCAAGCCGTACGTGCACGTGCGCCACTTCCGCTTCGACGACCCGAAGAGCTGCATGGACGCGATCGTCGAGATCGCCAGCGACGGCGGCTACCAGGGGCACAAGGCGGACTTCCTGGACGGGGTGGCGTTCAGCACCACGGAGCTGTACCTGACCCTCGGCGCGTTCAGCGACAAGGCCCCGTGGGTCAGCGACTACACGGGCCAGCAGATCTACTACCAGTCGCTGCGGGAGAACCGCGAGGACTTCCTGCGGGTCAAGGACTACATCTGGCGCTGGGACACCGACTGGTTCTGGTGCGCCGGGGCGTTCGGCCTGAAGAACAAGGCGGTCCGCCGCCTCTGGCCGCGCAAGTACCGGCGCTCCGACGTCTACCGCAGGCTCGTGGCGCTCGATCAGAACCGGGGACTGACCGCGCGGCTGTATTCCCTGCGGCACCAGCCGCAGCGGGAGTTCGTCACCCAGGACGTCGAGATCCCCGTCGAGCGCGGGCACGACTTCCTGGCGTTCTTCACCGAGAAGGTGAAGATGACCCCGGTCTGGATGTGTCCCGTCCGGCTGCGCGGGAACGACTCGTGGACCCTGTACCCCATGCACCCGGGCGATCTCTACGTCAACTTCGGCTTCTGGGGCACCGCCCCGCTGCCGCCGGGCAAGAGCGACGGCTACTACAACCGGATGGTGGAGGAGGAGGTCAGCGCGCTCGGCGGGCACAAGTCGCTGTACTCCACGGCCTTCTACTCCGAACAGGAATTCCGCAGCCGCTACAACGGCGTGGCGTACGACAAGCTCAAGGCGGAGTACGACGGCGGCGGCCGCCTGCTCGGCCTCTACGACAAGGCCGTGCGCCGCCGCTGACGCGGATGGCGCGAGAACGTTAAAGCGACCTTACGCGGCGCGATTTAACCGAGAGGAAAGTACATGGCGCTGGCCCAGGTGTTCGAGGCGATCGTTGGCCCGGACGCTCCGGTTGAATTCCAGGCATATGACGGGTCGACGGCGGGGCCCCCCGGCTCGCCGGTCAAGATCACCGTCAGGTCTCCAGTCGCCGTCTCCTACCTGGCGCAGGCTCCGGGCGCGCTCGGCCTGGCCCGCGCGTACGTCTCGGGTCACCTTGACGTGGACGGCAACATGTTCACCGCGCTGTCCCGCCTGTCCAAGGCGCAGGACACCGGCGTCGGCTGGGGCGACCGGATCAAGCTGCTGCGTGATCTCGGCGGCCCGAAGGTGCTGCTGCC
The DNA here is from genome assembly GCA_027326205.1 of Actinomycetota bacterium. Taxonomy (GTDB): domain Bacteria; phylum Actinomycetota; class Actinomycetes; order Streptosporangiales; family Streptosporangiaceae; genus Trebonia. The sequence goes on along the minus strand of DAHWEX010000054.1, from coordinate 819 downwards.
GAGGATCCCCCCGCCGCCGCAGGAGGTCGTCCCCGGCCGCCGCCGCTTCACCATCGGCGCGATGCACTCGCGTGACCGCGACGCGAGCTCGATCTCGCACCACTACGACGTCTCCAACACGTTCTACGAGTGGGTGCTCGGCCCGAGCATGGCGTACACCTGCGCCTGCTACCCGGCCGAGGACGCCACCCTCGAGGAGGCGCAGGAGTACAAGCACGACCTGGTGGCCCGCAAGATCGACCTCAAGCCGGGCATGCGACTGCTCGACGTCGGCTGCGGCTGGGGCGGCATGGTCCGGCACGCCGCCAAGAACTACGGCGTCAAGGCGCTCGGCGTCACGCTGTCCGCGGAGCAGGCGGCCTGGGCGCAGGAGGCCATCAAGCGCGATGGCCTGGAGCACCTGGCCGAGGTCCGGCACATGGACTACCGGGACGTCGCCGAGACCGACTTCGACGCGATCAGCTCTATCGGCATCACCGAGCACATCGGCAAGGCCAACGTCCCGGGGTACTTCAAGTTCCTCAACGGCAAGCTGAAGGAGGGCGGCCGGATGCTGAACCACTGCATCACCCGCCCCGACAACACCGGCCCGTCCATCTATAAGGACGGCTTCATCAACCGCTACGTCTTCCCCGACGGCGAGCTTGAGGGGCCGGGCTGGCTGGCCGGCGTCATGAACGACAACGGCTTCGAGATCCGGCACGAGGAGAACCTCCGCGAGCACTACTCGAAGACCCTCATGGCCTGGTGCGACAACCTCGACGCCCACTGGGACGAGGCGGTCAAGGAGGTCGGCATGGGGACGGCCCGGGTGTGGAA
>DAHWEX010000213.1 GCA_027326205.1 Actinomycetota bacterium | reverse complement strand
GGTGTGGGCGGGCCGGCGGCGGCTGCGGGGACTGAACGAGCCGCCGCGACCCGCGGCGGCGCTGCTGCTAGCGGTCGGCGTAGCGGTCGCGTGGACCGGCCTCGCACTCGGTGCCTGGGCGGCGTACCTGGCGGTGCCCGTCGTGCTGGCCGCGCTCGTCTTTGAGTTTTATCCTCGGACAGGGCCCTGACGCTGAGCCTGCTTGACCGGAAAGCCCGGCAGCAGGCCCGGCAGGCCCGCCGAACTTTTGATCGGCGCAGCGGGCGTTCTGGTGCTCGCCGCCGTGTTCATCGCCGGGGTGGCCTGGGCGAAATGGATTCCCTACGGACGTGTGGAAGGGCTTCCTGGTCGCGCTGCTGATCGCGGCGTAGCGGCCGCCGGGCTGGCCGTCGGACTCCTTCTCTGGCTGCTCGGGTAGCCCGCGGTCATCACCGCCGGTTTGGCCGCCGGCCGCCAGGGTACCCGGGTACCCGGAGCGCGCCGGCGGCCGGCGCGGCCGGCGACCGGGCCTCCGCGCGCACTCCGGGAGGAGATCACCATGCCAGCGCCCCCGGCCGGCCGGCGGCCGCCTGACCCGGCCCGCCTGCGCCGCGGGCACCGTGCGCACGGGGCTGCCGTGAGCCGGGTGAGGGATTAGCCGCATGCTGGCCGGCCCGGTGCTCACCCCCGTCACCGCCTTGACCACCTGGCAGTTCGTGCCCTTGGTCAGCGGCCCCCTGCTGCTGTCCGCCGCCTTGTACCTGGGCGGGGCGCGGGTGGCGACGCGGCGGTACCCGCGCCGGCCGTGGCCGCCGGCGCGCACCGCGGCGTTCCTTGCCGGGCTCGCCGCGGTCGCGGTCGCGGTCTGCGGTTCCGACGGCGTCTACGACGACGTGCTGCTGCGCGCGCACATGGTGCAGCACCTGCTGCTGATCGTGGTGGCGCCGCCGCTGCTGGTGTACGGCCGGCCGGTCACGCTGCTGCTGCACGCTACGCGGAACCCGTGGCGCCGGCGGGTGGTCCGGATGGTGCGCTCGCCGGCGGTGACCGCGCTGACCTGGCCGCCGCTCTGCCTGGCGCTCTACTGCGCGGTGGTGCTCGTGACGCACCTGACCCCGCTGATCCTGGTCAGGGGGTGGCCGCACGACGGCGAGCACCTGGCCTACCTCGTGGCCGGGTACCTGTTCTTCCTGCCGGTCGTCGGCTCCGAGCCCGCCCGCTGGCGGCCCCCGATCTTCGCGCGGTACCTGCTGCTGCTGGCCGCCATGCCGGCCGACATCGTCACCGGCGCGGCCCTGATGCTGTCCCGCCCGTTCGGCGGCTACAGCGCCGCTGACGTGCACGGGGCCGGCCTGATCATGCTAGCGGGCAGCGAACTGATCATGACCGCGCTCGCCATTGTGCTCGCGGTGCGGCTAGTCCGCTCGCCGGCGGCCCAGCGCCAGGCCGACGGCGCGCTGACCCGGTACAACGCCGGTCTGGCGCTGCTCGAACCCGGGTCCGCCGCCGACGGGCGGGCACCTGGCGCGCCTAACCACGCGCCGCCCGCCCGTTAGCGTCGCCTCGTGGTACGGCTCAGTGGCTGCGGTAGCGGTAAGCCTGGGACCGTTCGGGATGAGATTTCTTGTTGCTGTTCTTGCGGGTACGCCGCGTGGCGGCGTACCCCGCAGCCACCACGACGAGCACCGGGACGATGACCAGCACGGCGCTCCGTCCGCCGGTCCGCGCCCACCCCGCGCTGAGCTCTCGTGGCACGGCAACCCGCGCTCTCGCGGCCAGCCACCTGGCCGCCTGCTTCGGCTGCCGCGCAGTCGCGAGCCTCCCCGTCAGCTCCGCGACGGTTTGCGCGAGGTCGGCGGCGGACCGGTCAGCCGCGTCGCGCAGGCTCTTCAGCTCGGCCTGCTCTTCCAGCGCCGCCGCGCGCAGCGGGCCGCTCATCGCGCGGCCCGCTGCGCGGGCGCAGACCCTGCGGGCGCAGACCCTGCGGTGCCGTCCGCTCCCGGCTTCCGGGTCAGCTCATGGAGGTCCCTGCGGACGGTTTCCGCCGTCATGGGCATTGGCGGCATACCGCGGGCCAGTCGCGTGCGGCCGAGCAGCGCGAGGACTGCCGCCAGCGTTCCTAGGGCACCGCCGACGATGAGCGCGCTTGCCCAGACCGGCAGCCCCGTGGCGATCCCGGCGACCGCGGCGGCCACCATGGCGAGCCAGGCGGTCAGCCCCACCACGGCCGCGGCCGACAGCAGGCCGCCGCCGAGCACGGCTTGCCGCGCGTTCGCGAACAACTCGGCTCTGGCCAGCGCCAACTCCGCGCGCACCAGTCGCGACACCTGCTGCGTGAGCGACGAGATCAGCTCGGGGAGCGATTGTCCCCGCGGGTCCTGAGCTTCCATGGCTGGCGTTTACCTCACGGCACCCACCTTAAACATCGCGCCAGGCCCTGCGCGGCTGTCGCCGGACTATCCACTGGATTTCCGCGTCCGCGCCCAGTCGCTCATGGAGAACCGCGCTTTAAAAGAGATTTCACGTCACTGAAATATCCGCCAGAGAAAGTATTTTCAACGGCGACGACGCCGGCGCACCCGCGAGAAGCAGCACCACGGAACCGCCGGGAGCCCTCTATGCGTCACGGAAACATCATCAGCAGCAGCGACTCAGCCAACCCTGCCCTACTTCCGAAGGACAGAGTATGACCGACACCGTCAGCACCCGGCAAGAGACGCGGACCTATAGCAAATGGGCGAAGAATGACACGCTCGAGGATTACTCGCTGCGTTACGCCCCCAAGTCGTTCCGCACGTGGTCGATGTACCACGTGGCCACCGCCGCGCTAGGCGGCATCGCCTACCTGGCGGACTTCGCGATCGGCGGCTCGGTGGCGATCGCCTACGGCTTCTCCGACGCGCTGGCCGCGATCGTCATCGCCGCGGTGATCATCTTCGCCACGTCGGTGCCGATCGCCTACTACTCGGCCAAGTACAAGATCGACATGGACCTGCTGACCCGCGGCGCGGGCTTCGGCTACCTGGGGTCGACGCTGACGTCGGTCATCTACGCGAGCTTCACGTTCATCTTCTTCTCGCTCGAGGGCTCGATCATGGCCCAGGCGATCACCGCCCTCATCCACACGCCGCTGCGGGTGAGCTACCTGATCGCCTGCCTGATCATCGTCCCGCTGGTCATCTTCGGCATGACCCTGCTGGCCAGGCTCCAGGTGTGGACCCAGCCGGTCTGGCTGATCCTGCTGTTCGGGCCGTTCATCGCGGTCGCCGTCACTCACCCGGACTCGTTCGCCGCGTTCACCCACTTCGGCGGCAACTCCGCCTCCGGATCGGCGTTCACCCTGGTCGGGACCGGCGCGGGCGCGGGCGTCATCCTCAGCCTGATCGCCCAGATCGGGGAGCAGGTGGACTACCTGCGGTTCATGCCCGACAAGACGAAGGAGAACGGGAGGGGCTGGTGGACCGCGGTGCTCGCGGCCGGCCCCGGCTGGGTCGTCCTCGGCGCGCTGAAGCAACTGGGCGGGGCGTTCCTCGCCTTCTTCGTCTTCACCAAGGTGGGCCCGGCGCTGGCCGACGAGCCGATCCAGCAGTACGAGGCGGCGTTGCGCACCTTCGTCGCGCCGGCCGCGCTCGGCGTCGGCGTGTTCTTCGTCGTCATGTCTCAGGTCAAGATCAACGTCACCAACGCCTACAGCGGCAGCCTGTCCTGGTCGAACTTCTTCTCCCGCATCCTGCACTGGCATCCAGGCCGGGTCGTGTGGATCTTCCTCAACGTCGGCATCGCGCTCGCGCTGATGGAAGCCAACGTGTTCAGCTTCCTCAACAACATCCTGGGCTTCTACTCCAACGTGGCCATCGCGTGGATCGGCGCGGTCTGCGCCGACCTGGTGATCAACAAGCCGCTGAAGCTCTCGCCGTCCTACATCGAGTTCAAGCGGGCGCACCTGTACAACTTCAACCCGGTCGGCTTCGGGTCGATGATGGTCGCCTCGGTGGTCTCGATCGTCGCCTATTACAACGCGTTCGGCGCCGACGCGAAGGCGTTCTCTCCGCTCATCGCCCTGGCCATCGCGGTCGTGCTGTCCCCGCTGATCGCCTGGGCTACCAAGGGCAGGTACTACATCGCCCGGGTCGACGACCTGCGGCCAGCGGCCATCACCCCGGACGGCCTCATGTCGGACACCGAGCTGACCTGCGTCGTCTGCGGTGACGCCTTCGAGCGGCCCGACATGGCCGGCTGCTCCTTCCACGACGGCCTCATCTGCTCCCTATGCTGCAGCCTCGACAGCAAGTGCCACGACAGCTGCAAGAAGACCGCTTCCGGTCCGGTAGACCTGGGCATCCCCACCGTGGCCTGAAATTCAACATCAAATCAAGCGCACTCGGAACGGGGCGTGGTTCCACGCCGCGAATCACGCTCCGTCTCCCCCGGATTCCTGGCCTGGCGGGCCGTGCCACCGCGGCCGACGTAGCGGAAGAACGGCTGCGCCATCACGATCTCGCGCCCGGCGTCCCAGTCGATGCGATAGACGCCCTTGGACTGCTCGACGATCTTCGCCATGTCGTAGCCGCCGTCGGCGCCGCCGATCCAGGACCGCACGACCAGTGCCTCCGGGTCGGTGATGGCCTCGATGACGCCGGCCCAGCGGCGCCGGGGCGCGAGGCAGGACGCGATCGCCACGGCGCCCGCCGCCTGGGACATCGCCGGCATCGCCCGGCTGCCGGCGATGTGGTCGACGTAGCTGCCCCGGGCAACTCGCTCAGCCGTGGTGTCGTCGCTGCGTCGTCGGCGCTGCGGCATTATCGGTGGCGCGCGCCGAACGGTTGTGCGGTGCCTGCCGGTGGCAGGCTTTTTGCCATCAGCCAGTCCGCAGTGCGATCATGCTCGCATGCTACGGCGGGGCGGCACGGTGCGCCGGCGACAGCGGGTGCTCTGCCCGTGAACTTACCGGCCATCGCCCTAGAAGCTGGACGGACGATCCGTCTGGCTGCCGGTCGAAGTAGGCGGTGCTGAAGTCGGATCCGGAACGCGTCCGACTGCTCGGTCCGACGGTCACCCCATCGTCTCCGCCCCGGCCGACGGCCCCTTCGGCCGGACGTTCACCTTCGCCGACCCCGACGGCTATCACGTCAAGCTG
>DAHWEX010000049.1 GCA_027326205.1 Actinomycetota bacterium | reverse complement strand
TGATCTGCAGGACGAGCGACGCCTCCCCAAGCACCTGCCTGGGATTGTTCGAGGTCAGCAGGCCCGCCAGGGACGTCGAGCCCGAGTCCTCGTAGGTGGAGTCGGCGATCTGCACGACCAGCTTCCTGGCCGCCTCGTACTGCGCCTGGTCGCGGGCCACCTGCTTGTTCAGCTGCTTCAGCCGCGCGTTAGCCGTGCCGAGCTGCTCCTCGACCTGGTCGTACTGCTGGTTCGCCTTGTTGAACTCGCCGGTGAGGGTGTTGACCGTGGCCCGCACGGTGTCGATGCTCGGCTGCGGCAGCGCGCCGGCCACCTGCGTGACCACGACGACGACCCCGCTGGCGAGGAGGGCGGCGGCACCTACCAGGCTGACGCGCCGTAGCTTGCCTTTCATGACCCCACCCCATGTTCCGACAGCAGCGAGACAACGCTCGTCACGCTATTAACAGGTGCGCGGGCTCTCAACAAGGTTCCGGCAATTGTGATCATTGGTTGACCGGCCGGGCGGTCAGCCCGCCGCGAGCGATCCGCCAGCCCAGCGGCCCGGCGGCCCAGCGCTGGCGCCTAGCGCGCCTTGGCGGAAATGTCGGTGGGCCGCCTTACCGTGGTGATCATGGCTGACGTCGCTGTTCCCGTTCCAGGCATCCGGTTCGTGCCGCTGACCGAGCTGGACTTCACGGTCGTGGACATCGAGACGACCGGCTGGGCCCCGGACGAGGCCGGCATCACCGAGATCGGCGCGGTGCGGCTGCGGGCCGCCAGTCCCGGCGAGCACGGCGTCGTCGCCGAGTTCGGCTCGCTGGTCAATCCGGGAACGCCCGTTCCCCCGGCGATCACCGAGCTGACCGGGATCAGCGACCAAATGCTCACGGCGGCCCCGCCGGTCTCCGCCGTGCTGCCCGGCCTGCTCGATTTCGCCGCGGGCAGCGTCCTGACGGCGCACAACGCGCCGTTCGACCTGAGGTTCCTCACCGCCGCGTGCGCGGGCACGGGGCTTGCGTGGCCCGGCTTCGAGGTGCTCGACACGGTGCGGCTGGCCAGGCACCTGCTCGCCTCCCCGCAGGAGGTGCCCGACCGGAAGCTGGCGACCCTCGCGACGTTCTTCGGCACGCCGGTACGGCCCTCGCACCGCGCCCTGGACGATGCGCGGGCCACGGCGGTCGTGCTGGGGCGGCTCCTCGCGCGACTGGCCGACCGCGAGGGGGTCATGACCCTGGACGAGCTCGACGCGTGGCTCGCGGCCCGCGACGCCGAGACCGCCCCCAGGCGCGCGGCCGGCGGGGAAGCCGCGGCCAGCCCGGCATCGCCCGCCGAGGGCTGGCTGGCATGGCTGCTGCGCCTGCTGCGCCGCCGCGGCTAAGGCAGGCGGCGGCAGGTGGCACTGGCAGGTGGCACTGGCAGGTGGCTCACGGTCCAGCCCCGGCCGGGGATAAGGTTGCGGCGTTATCCCTATCGCAGCGCTCCGGGAGGCTCCCCTTGGTCACCGCCATCGTCTTGCTCAAGGCCGAGATTCACCGCATCCCCGAGGTCGCGGAGACCGTCGCGCAACTGCCCGCCGTCAGCGAGGTCTACTCGATCACCGGGGACTTCGACCTGCTGGCCATCGTCCGGGTCCGCGCCCACGACGAGCTCGCGGACGTGATCCCCGGCGGCCTGAACAAGGTGGACGGCGTCACCGAGACCCAGACGCACATCGCCTTCCGCACGTACTCCAGGCACGACCTCGAGGCGGCCTTCTCCCTCGGCCTCGCCGACTCCTGAGGCCGCGGCGGTCCCGGGGCGCCGTTCGCCGGCCGCGGCCACGTGGCACACGCCCCGTTCTGGATGACCGAAGAGACCCAGGCCCCCGGGGAGCTCGCCGGGCGGGATCCGCCGCGGGGGCGGCTGCCTGCGCCAGCGCGAAGCGGGTCCCGGCACCATCGGTGCCGGGACCCGCTGAGCGCCGCGAAAGGCGAGCCCCGCTCAGTGCTCCTCGGTGGAGCCGCCGATGGCGGCGTGCTCCCCTTCGCCCAGCTCGCCGTGGCCGTTGCCGTGGCCGTTGCCGTGTGCCTCGGGGATCTCGGCGGTCTCCAGGAACATCCGGTTGGCGACCTTGCGGGCGTAGCCGAGCGGGCCCCGGGCCGCCGGCGCGGGAACGCCGTTGACGTCCACGGTGTCCGCGGTCGGCAGCGGCTCGAAGACGTGCTTGGAGTCGATGACCGCGCGTTCCTCCTCGGTGAGCGGGCGCTCTTCCTCGATGAACTCGCCGTTGGGGAGCTGGCGGATGATGCCGATCTCCACGCCGTGCACGAGCATGTTGGCGTCCTTGCGCTGCAGCCCGATGCAGATCCGCTTCGTGACGAAGTACGCGGCGACGGGGACCACGAAGAACGCGACGCGCGCGATCCAGGTGATCGTGTAGAGCGGGACGTCGAAGCGGTTGGCGATGACGTCGTTCGCCCCTTCCGCCCACAGGACGCCGTAGGCGCTCACCACCGCCATGCCGATGCCGGTGCGCACCGGAGCGTTACGCGGCCGGTCGTTGATGTGGTGGAACTTCTTGTCGCCCGTGGCCCACTGTTCGAAGAACGGCCACAGTGCGGCCCCGGTGAACAGGAGCCCGAGGGGCACCAGCGCGGGGATGAGCACGGAGAGCGACAGCGTGTGGCCGAGGAAGTTGATCTCCCAGGCCGGCATCATGCGCAGGCTTCCCTCGAGGATGCCCATGTAGAAGTCCGGCTGCGACGCCGACGAGATCGCCAGCGGCGTGTACGGGCCGTACAGCCAGATGGGGTTGATCTGCGCGAACGTCGAGAGCAAGACCAGGGCGCCGAAGATGAAGAAGAACCAGGCCTGGCCCTTGAGCAGGAAGTACGGGAAGAACGGCTGGCCGACCACGTTCTTCTCGGTGTTCCCCAGGGCCGGCATCTGCGTGTGCTTCTGGTGGAACATGATGAACAGGTGGGCCGTGATCAGTCCCAGGATGAGGCCGGGGATCAGGAACACGTGCAGGATGTACATCCGCGGGATGACCACCGTGCCGGGGAACTCTCCGCCGAAGAAGAAGTACGCGAGGTACGTGCCGACGATCGGCACGCCCTGCATGACGCCCTCGGTGATCCGCAGGCCCGCGCCGGACAGCTGGTCGTCGGGGAGCGAGTACCCGAACAGGCCCTCGATCAGGCCCATCGTGAACAGCACGATGCCGATCAGCCAGTTGATCTCGCGCGGCTTGCGGTACGCGCCGGTGAAGAACACCCGGAGCATGTGCGCCATGATCGCGATCATGAACATGATCGCGGCCCAGTGGTGGATCTGCCGGAGCAGCAGGCCGCCGCGGATGTCGAACGAGATGTTCAGCGTCGACGCGTACGCCTGCGACATCGTGATGCCGTCGAGCTTGGTGTACGAGCCGTGGTAAACCACGTCGCTCATCGACGGCACGAAGAAAAGCGCCAGGTAGGTACCCGTGAGCAGCAGGA
>DAHWEX010000046.1 GCA_027326205.1 Actinomycetota bacterium | reverse complement strand
GTCGGTGACGGTGCGCGGCTCCGAGTCCGGCGGGACGGTCACCGCCCTGTCGGTGGTGGTCGGACAGCCGTCAAGCACGGCGGCGCCGTCGAGCCTCGTGACCGTCCAGGGAACGGTCGCGGACGCGACCACCGCTGGCTTCGCCCTCGTGACCTCCGACGGCACCCGGCTCCCGGTGACCACCTCAGCCAACACGGTGCTGTCGGTAGTGCACGCAAGCCTGAGCCAGTTGCCACCCGGCTCCGCCATCGCCGCCCTCGGCCAGGCAGAACCCGACGGCACGCTGGCGGCCAGAGCGGTGGCCGCGGTCGGCCAGTTGCCGCCCGGGGTAGCGGTCCACACATCGGTCAAGGACTGCTCGCCCCGCTCAATCGACGAGGCCCTCGGCGCCCTCACCGCGGCGGGCTAAATGGCCCGGGACGGCGTGCCGCCCGCGGGGCGGGACTCCGTCCCGGATGCCTTGACTGGGAATCGGGGGCAGGCTAGGCCGGGTCGGTGTGGTAGTCGTTCTGCGCGGCCACCAGGCCCTTGGCGAGCAGGGCCTCGACCGCGTCGGCGCAGCGGTCAAGCGCGAACGGGAGTTCCCTGCGCTCGGGCGCCGAGAAGTCCTTCAGGACGAACGCGGCCGCGTCCATCCGGCCCGGAGGCCGGCCGATGCCGAAGCGGGCGCGGTAGTAGTCGCGGGTACCGAGGGACTGGCTGATGGAGCGCAGGCCGTTGTGACCGTTGTCTCCGCCGCCGAGCTTGAGTCGCACGGCACCGAACGCGACGTCTAGCTCGTCGTGTATCACCACCAGCCGTTCGGCAGAGGCCTTGTAGAAGCCTGTCAGCGCGGAGACCGGGCCGCCGGACAGGTTCATGTACGAATGCGGGCGCGCCAGCGTAACCGGCTGGCCCGCCAGACGGCCCTCGGCGATGTCGTTGCGGGTGCGGTGCGCCTTGAAGCGGGCCCCGATGCGCTCGGCGAGCAGCGCGAGAACCATCTGGCCCGCGTTGTGCCTGGTGCCACCGTACTCCGGCCCAGGGTTGCCGAGGCCAACGATGATCCAGCGGTCGTCAGGCATGTGCTTGATCCCAGCGTGCCAACGGGGCGCTGATCTGCCGTGCACGCAGCGCCCCGTCGTGTCGTCTTGCTACTCGGCCGCGGCCGCGGCGGGCGCCTCGGCGCCCCCGGCCTCGGCGGCTTCGCCCTCGGCGGCCGTGGTCTCCTCGCCCAGGTCGACGTTCTGCGCGCCGAGCACGTGCAGGACCAGGGCCTCCGGGTCGGTCACCAGCGTGGTGCCGGACGGCAGCGGGATGTCCTTGGCGTGGACGGCCGTGCCGATCTCCATGCCCGCGACGTCCACGTCCACGCCGTCGGGCAGGTGCGTCGCCTCGGCTTCGACGGCCAGCTGGACGAGCTGCTGGTCGAGCATGCCGCCGGAGAACACGTCACCGAACACCCGGATCGGGATTTCAACGGTGACCTTCTCGCCGCGGCGGACCTCGATCAGGTCCACGTGCTCGATGGAGCCGCGAACGGCATCGCGCTGCACGGCCTTCGGCAGGGCGAGCACGGGGCGACCTTCAAGTCCCGCGATGCTGATCAGCACGTTGGGGGTCTTCAGCGCGATCATGAGCTGATGCCCAGGCAGCGTGAAGTGGCGGTTGGGTGCGCCGTGGCCGTACATGACAGCAGGCACACGACCCGCCCGGCGGGTACGGCGGGCTGCCCCCTTGCCGAACTCGGTGCGTGGCTCGGCTTCGATACGGACCTCAGGCACGGTCAGTCACTCCTCGTTGGGTACATATATGCGCCAGCGAAGTCTAGCCGGCAAACAGCATGCGTGCGGCCGCGAACGCTCAGCGAGCGGCCGAGCGGGCCGTCACGGTCCGCTCACGAGACGCGCCCGGCAACCCTGTCCCTGATGACCATAGGGCCTGTCGCGGGAAACGTAATATCGACGTCGCTGCGGCCGGCGCGGTTCCTCGCTCCTATGCTTGGCGAAATTACCGCGAATTTCCGATGATCCGACTGCGAGATCTTCCGGAAGTCGCCGTGCTTGGCCGCCCGGGACCGGAAAACAATCGGCGTGCGCGCGGGGCTTCCGCTCAGCCGCACGCACGCCAATTGGCCAGCTCACTTCGTGCCTACTCCGGGGTCTCGGTCTCCGGCGTCTCGGTCTCCGGGGTCTCGGTCTCCGGGGTCTCGGTCTCCGGGGTCTCGGTCTCCGGGGTCTCCGTCTCCGGGGTCTCCGTCTCCGGGGTCTCCGTCTCCG
>DAHWEX010000029.1 GCA_027326205.1 Actinomycetota bacterium | reverse complement strand
CAGCGGCCTCGGGCAGCGGCCTCGGGCAGCGGCCTCGGGCACGTGGACGCGCGCCAGGGACAAGGACCCCGCTACGCGGCGGCGTAACACCTCGCCCCGGTCGCGGAGCATGATGCTCGCGCAGTGCTCGCCGATCATCATCGCCGGGGCGTTCGTGTTGCCGCCGGTGATGGCGGGCATGACCGAGGCGTCGGCCACGCGCAGCCCGTCGACGCCGAGCACGCGCAGCGCCGGGTCGACGACCGCCCGCTCGTCCGTGCCCATCCGGCATGTGCCGACCGCGTGGTAGACCGAGGTCGCCCGGTTCGGCACCTCCCTGGCCAGCGCGGCGCGGTCCGGGTGGTCCTGTCCCGGCGACAGCTCCAGCTCGACGTCGCCCGCGATCAGCTTGTGGCTCATCGCGGCGCGGATGAGCTCCATCCCGTCGAGCAGCACCCGGGTGTCGTCCGGCTCGGTCAGGTAGCCCGGGTCGATGAGCGGGGCCGCGGCGGGGTCGGCACAGGCGAGGCGGAGCGTGCCGCGGCTCTTGGGGTAGATCAGCGTGGAGAAGACCGTCAGCGCGGGGCGCTTGTCGACCACGTGCCTGGTGGGCGCGTCCTGGTTGGGGAACGGGTAGGACCAGGGCAGCGCGTGCAGCTGGATATCGGGGACCGGCCCGGCCAGGCCGCTGCGCACGAAGCCGACCATCTCGAAGACGCTGCGGCCCATCCAGGTGCCACCGCGGACCGCTTCGCTGAGGATCCCGCCGACGAAGTACGGGGTCGTGCCGCGGTTGCGGGCGCTCTTCATGACGTAGGTCAGCGGAACGAACAGGTGATCGTGCAGGTTGTCGCCCACCGGCAGGTCGGCGATGACGTCGATGCCGTGGGAGCGCAGGTGCCCGGCCGGGCCGACGCCGGACAGCATGAGCAGCTGCGGCGAGCCGAAGGCGCCCGCGCACAGGACCACCTCCCTGGCCGCCCGGACCGTCTCCGGCCCGGCGGGGGTGACGATCTCGGCGCCGGCGGCGCGGCCGCCCTCGATGACGACCCGCGCGACGTGCGTGCGGGTCAGCACCGTCAGGCCGGGCAGCCGCTGGCCGTCCAGGTAGCCGACCGAGGAGCTGTAGCGCAGCCCGCCGGCGGCGTTCTGCTGCATGACCGAGACGCCCTCCTGGGCCGCGCCGTTGTAGTCGTCGACCCGGGCGACGCCGGCGGTGGCGGCCATCGCCTCGATGAACTTCCGCGACGCCCCGGTCAGGTCGCGCTGGCGGGTGACCCGGACCGGGCCGCCGCCGCCGCGTAGTTCGCTCGCGCCGTCTTCCCAGTCCTCCATCCGCTTGAAGCTGGGCAGCACGTCCCGGTAGGACCAGCCCTCGCACCCGGCGGCGGCCCAGTCGTCGTAGTTCCGCTGGTTGCCGCGAACGAACACCATCCCGTTGATCGATCCGGAGCCGCCGAGCACCCGGCCCCGCGGCTGCGGGATCCGGCGGCCGAGCGCCGCCGCCTGCGGCGTGGTGCAGAAGCCCCAGTCCAGGCGCTTCTTCAGGGCGGGCACGTTGTGGAAGATGGCGATCATCCCGGGCTGGCGCACCAGCCGGGTCCGGTCCGGTCCCCCGGCCTCGAGCAGGATGACGCTGGCGCCGGACTCGGCGAGGCGCCTGGCCAGCACGCATCCGGCACTGCCCGCGCCCGCCACCACGTAATCCGCGCTGTATGTCATGCGGTCCTCGCAGGTTCGAATCCGCCGGTGCTCGGGACTCTACGGCAGCGGCATCTGCAAAACAAGAACACGTTCTAGTAATATCCCGAACGGAGGGCGGCGTTGCGGGCGCCCGGACGCGCTGAGTGGACCGGAGGGAACATGGGCCGTCTTGACGGCAAGGTCGCGCTGATCACCGGGGGCGCCCGGGGCATGGGCAAGTCCCACGTGCGGCACTTCGTCGCCGAGGGCGCGCGGGTGGTCTTCGGCGACGTGCTCGACGACCAGGGCGCCTACGTGGCGGCCAAGCTCGGCGACGAGTGCTGCCGCTACATCCATCACGACGTCACCAGCGAGGCGGACTGGGCCGCCGCGGCCGCGCTGGCGACCGCGGCCTTCGGCGCCCTGGACGTGCTGGTGAACAACGCGGGCATCCTCACGTTCGCCCCGATCGCCGAGATGGCGGCCGCCGACTTCCGCCGCGTGCTCGAGGTGAACGCGGTGGGCTGCTGGCTCGGCATGAAGGCGGTGATCGCGCCGATGACCGCGGCGGGCGGCGGCTCGATCGTCAACATCTCCTCGATCGAGGGGTTCACCGGGGCGGCCGGGCTGTCCGCCTACAGCGCGAGCAAGTTCGCGATCCGCGGCATGACCAAGGCCGCCGCGCAGGAACTCGGCCGCCTCGGCATCCGGGTCAACTCCGTCCATCCCGGCGGGGTGCTCACCCGGATGGTCCTCGACCAGGCCGACTCGGGCCGCGACGGCGACCGCTTCCTCGGCAACCTGCCGCTCGGCCGGTTCGCCGAGCCGGGCGAGATCTCCCGGCTGGTGGCGTACCTGGCCTCGGACGAGTCGTCCTACTCGACCGGCAGCGAGTTCGTCGCCGACGGCGGCTTGCTGTCCGGGCCGGGTTACTGAGCTCCTTCACGACTTCTCTCATGACTTCTTTCACGAACAGCGCCGAGGCAAGGGAGCCACTGACGATGAACGACACCGGGTCTCCCGGCGGCCAGGGGACGCTCGCCGGGCGGGCGGCCATCGTGACCGGGGCGGGCAACGGGCTCGGCCGGGCGGAGTCGGTCGCCCTCGCCCGGGCCGGCGCGCTGCTCGTGCTCAACGACCTGCCCGGCGACGCGGTCGCGGAGACGGCCGCGCTGGTCGCCGCGGCGGGCGGCCAGGCGGTGGTCCGCGCGGGCGACATCGGCGCGTGGGAGACCGGCGAACGGCTGGTCGGGGACGCGCTCGCCGCCTACGGGCGGCTGGACATCCTGGTCAACAACGCCGGGCTGCTCCGGGACCGGATGGTCTTCACGATGACGGCGCAGGAATGGGACCTGGTGCTGCGAGTACACCTGCGCGGCCACTTCGTGACCACCCGGCACGCGACCGCGCACTGGCGGGAGGCGAGCAAGCGGGCCGGCGGCCCGGTCTACGCCCGGATCGTGAACACCTCCTCGGAGGCGTTCCTGCTCGGCTCGCCCGGGCAGCCGAACTACGCCGCGGCCAAGGCCGGCATCGCGGCGCTCACGGTGTCCACCGCCCGCGCCTGCGCGCGGTACGGGGTCCGGGCCAACGCCATCTGCCCGCGCGCCCGCACCGCGATGACCGCGGACCTGATGCCGCCGCCGCCGGCCGGCGAACCAGACCCGCTCGACCCCGGGCACGTGACGCCGCTGGTGACGTACCTGGCGGGCCCCGCCGCCGAGCGCGTCAACGGCGAGGTGTTCGTGGTGCACGGGGGCGTGGCCGCGGTCATGAACCCGCCGAGCATCCGCGCGGTCTTCCGCGCGGACACCCCCGACGGCATGTGGACGCTGCCCGCCGTGCACGCGGCCCTGGCGGGCGCGTTCGCCGACGGCTCGCCGGATTCCCCCGGCTTCGCCTGCACCGAGACGATGTCGCTGGCCACCGAGACGATCGGCTTCGGCTGAGGCTTAACCGCCACCAGCGCAGCGGCGCCGCCAGCACCAGCGCAGCGGCGACGCCCTGCTGACGGCTTGCCGGAAGCGGGAAAGGCGCGGGCCGCGGGCCGTACCCCCATGTCTGGCGCTATCAGGAGATGTCCGATGTATCGCTTATCGGTGCGTTCCGTGATCGCGGAGACTTTTTTCTCACGGAAGATTCGCATCGAATAAGCACATTAAGTCTCCGCGAGAAATTAAGTCTCCACGAGAGTGACCTGGGGCTATATCCGAAAAATCATGAATCACGGTGATTTATCGGACCGTTTGGGGTATGGCCTACCCGAGGACGTGTCAAAAAGCGCGACGCATGCCTGGTCATGACGCTGAGGGTTATTCAGCGTCCGCCTGATAGTGGATCGTTAGGAGGCGCGGGGGCCTCGTAACGATCCACTATCACCAGCAG
>DAHWEX010000010.1 GCA_027326205.1 Actinomycetota bacterium | reverse complement strand
CGGTCGAGCGCCTGCTTGCGGCGGGTCACATCGAGCGGGTCCAGGGTGCCCAGGCAGACGGGGAATCCTGGCTCGAACGGTCGCGCCGCAGCCTTGACGCGGCCCGCGTCCTTGCGGAGTCGGCACCGGACAGCAGCGTCGTCCTTGCCTATGATGCCGCCCGGCAGGCGTGCGTGGCGGTGCTCGCCCAGCAGGGCCTGCGGCCCACCACTGCTGGCGGCCACTACGTGATCGAAGAAACCATCCGCGCCCAGTTCGGTCCCGTGCTGCGGGCCTTCGGCGGCCTGCGCCGCAGGCGAAATGAGCTGGAATACCCGCTCTACCCGACCGAGCAGGCAAATGCGGCCGAGGCTGCCGAAACGCTCACGACCGCTGCCGAGGTCATCGAGGCCGTCGCCAAACTCCTTCCGAACCTCGGGTTCTTCTGACACCAGTTGGCAGCGGTCACGCCCGGGAAATAATGCAGGGTCACGCGTGTCTGTGTCACGCGGTTCTGCGCCCCGTGGCGGCCTGCCCGAGGGTCGCGATGTTGACGCGTCCGCTGCGGATGTCGCTCGCGAAACTGGCGCGAGCGGGCGCTGCCGGAACCGGAACAGGCCCTTCCGCCCAGGCTGCCGTAACCGGCGTCCGGCCCGGGGGATAGAATTGCCTGGTCGCGCCCTTTGAGCGCTTGGCTGGGACGGCAACTGCTGCGCAGTGGATGAATTCCAGCCGTCAGCGGCCGGCGCCAGGAACGTACCGGAACGTGGGGGCGTCGCGGCGGTTGGCCGGGCACGCACGCTGCCCGCGAGCCGGACCATCAACTGCGTGAGGCGTCGTCCTCGATTTTCTCGGGGCCGTCCGATCGGAAGGCACCGAACAATGACCACACGATTCGGCTTTGTCAGCACGTTCCCGCCGACCCAGTGCGGACTGGCTACTTTCACCGCCGCCCTGCGCACCGCCCTGCTGCACTCCACGACCGACGAGGGCTGGGTTGTCCGCCTGGTCGACGAGCCAGGACCGCAATCAGGCGACGAGGTGGTCGCGCAGGTCGTCGCGGGCGACGCCGCCTCGGTCCGCCGTGCGGCCGCGCAGCTGAACCTGTGCGACGTCGCTATCGTGCAGCATGAGTACGGCGTTTACGGCGGGGCCGACGGCAGCGAGATCCTGCAACTGCTTGACCAGGTCCGGGTGCCGTGCGTCGTCGTCCTGCACACCGTGCTGGCCGACCCGGCGCCGCACCAGCGCCGGGTCCTGGAGTCGGTGATGGCGAAGGCCGGTGCCGTCGTCACGATGTCGGTGACCGCGCGCGAACGGCTTGCGACCAGGTACGCCGCCGACATGACGAAGGTCTCCGTCATCGCGCACGGCGCGCCCGCTCTGGAGACGACGATGGCGGAGCCGGCCTTCCGGACGGGGCAGTTCACCGTCCTGACCTGGGGCCTGCTCGGCCCGGGCAAGGGCATCGAGTGGGGCATCGAGGCAATGGCGATGCTGCGCGATCTCCAGCCCATGCCGCGCTACCTGGTCGCCGGACAGACGCACCCCAAGGTGCTGCTCCGCGAGGGCGAGGCCTACCGTGACCGCCTTCGCGAGCAGGTCCGGCACGGCGACCTCGGACCCTGGGTCACCTTCGAGGGCCACTACAGGAACACCAGCGCGCTGGCCTCCCTCATCCGCTCCGCCGACGTGGTGCTGCTGCCCTACGACTCGCCCGAGCAGGTCACCTCCGGGGTGCTCATCGAGGCGGTCGCCGCCGGCAAGCCGGTGGTAGCGACCCGGTTCCCGCACGCCGTGGAACTGCTCGCCGGGGGAGCGGGCGTGCTCGTGCCGCACCGCGACCCGGCCGCGATCGCTACGGCGCTCCGCTCGCTGGCCACCCGCCGGGACGTGGTGACGAGGATGACCGCCGCGGCCGCCGCGGCAGCGCCGCAGCTGATGTGGTCGGCCGTCGCGGACCAGTACCGTGACCTGGCCGGAGAGCTGATCACGGCCAGCGTGGCCGCGTGAGCGGGCGCAGCATGATTCCCGCGGGCAGCGTTCACCAGCCGGTGTTCGACCACCTCGAACGCCTCACCGATGACCGCGGGCTCTTCGAGCACGCCCTTCTCACGGTGCCCAGGCGCGAGCACGGCTACTGCGTTGACGACGCTGCCCGCGGGCTGGTCGTCGCGTGCCGCGAGCCGGAGCAGGGGCGGAGCCGCCGTCTGGCCCGCTGTTACCTCGCCTTCGTCCTCGACGCGCTCGATCCCACGGGGGCCTGCCACAACCGGATGGCCGTCGACGGGCAGTGGCGCGACGAGGCCGCGGTCGGCGACTGGTGGGGACGGGCGCTCTGGGGCCTGGGTGTCGCGGCCGCTAGCGCGCAGACGCCGGGGATGCGGGCCCGGGCGCTCGCCGGGTTCCGGCTGGCGGCGCAGTGCCGTTCCCCCTACCTGCGGCCGATGGCGTTCGCCGCGCTGGGCGCCGCTGAACTGCTCAGGGCACGACCGGACGAAATAGTTGCCAGGCGGCTGCTCACGGACGTGCTGGCCGCGATCGGCGAGCTGGCCGGCGGCGGTTCCCTGTGGCCCTGGCCAGAGGAGCGCCTGAGTTACGGGAACGCCTCGGTTGCCGAGGCGCTGATCGTCGCGGGTGACGCCCTTGCCGATGAGCCGGCCCTGAGCCGCGGCCTGAGCCTGCTTGAGTTCCTGCTGCGCACCGAGACCCGCGACGGCCACCTGTCGGTGACCCCGGTGGGCGGCCGCGGCCGCGACGACGCCGGGCCCGGCTACGACCAGCAACCCATCGAGGCAGCCGCGCTCGCTGACGCCTGTGCGAGCGCGTTCCGTATCACCCGGCAGTCATGGTGGCTGGAAGGCGTCCGCCTCGCCTGGGACTGGTTCCTCGGCGACAACGACAGCGGCACGCCGATGTTCGACCCGCGAACCGGAGGCGGCTACGACGGCCTGGAGCGCCACGGCCGCAATCTCAACCAGGGCGCGGAGTCAACCCTGGCCCTGATCGCGACGGCTCAGCAGGCCTGCCTCGTCAGCGAGCTTGAGTGATCGCGCACCGCATCGCGGCCGGGCTGCAACCGGATCCGGCCCGCGTCATCGCCCGGCTTTTCCTTCCCGGCGAGGAGCTGCCCGGCGCCCGTTCGCGGGCCAGCCAGGTCGTCGGCCGGGTGATGAGCCTGGCAGAAGACGAAGTCGAGCGGCTGGCCGCGGACCTGCTGCACGACTTCGGCGGCCGGCATCACCGCTATCAGGCGCTGCTGCAGCGGCATGCCTCGATCGTCGCCGCGCACGTCGAGGGGGCGGGCGAACTGACGGCGGCGCGCACGCTGCTGCTGGGAGCGACGTTCACCGCGGAGTACGCAACGGAGGGCGCGGCCCTGTGCAACCCGAGCGCGGTGCTCAGCCCCGACCAAGGGGGGCTGCGGGCCGGCCAGGCCCGGGTGGCACTCAGCCTGCGGGGCATCGGTGAAGGCCACATCTCCTCGATCGGCTTCTGCTCGGCGGTCGTCGGCCCTGGCGCGCAGTGGACCTTCGAGCCGCGGCTCCGGCCGGCCGCCGTGGCGGAAACCGCGCCGGCCAGGTGGCACCGGGCGCACCTGCAAGCCGTCCTGGCAGACCAGGGCTATCTCGATGAGCTCGCCAAGTCCGTGCTGCGCGCCCTTCCCGAGGAGTTCGAGGGCGCTGATCTCGAACGGGCGCTTGCCGAGGCGCACCGGGACCTGCTGAGCCGGACGGGTTCCGCCGCTACCGCCGACCTGCTGCGCAAGGTCGTGTCGTCTGCTTACGAGGCCTCCTTTGCCTGCGACACCGAGCTCGGGCAGCGGGTCCTGTCGCCGTCCGCTGACGAGGAGAGCAACGGCATGGAAGACGCGCGGTTCACCCGGTTCACCCGCGATGACGGGACCGTCGATTACCGTGCCACCTACACGGCCTATGACGGGCAGCGGATCGCCCCGCGCCTGCTCACCAGCCCGGACCTGCGGGTGTTCCGCGCTCACCGGCTGGCCGGGCCGGCCGCCCGCAACAAGGGCATGGCGCTGTTCCCCCGCACGGTGCACGGGCGGTACCTCGCCCTGTGCCGCTCCGACGGCGAGAGCACCAGCCTGGCCAGCTCGGCCGACGGGTACGCGTGGCACCGGGCAGCGGTCTTGCAGGAACCGTCCGCGCCGTGGGAGATGCTGCAGGTCGGCAACTGCGGGCCGCCGATCGAGACGGACCAGGGCTGGCTCGTGCTCACCCACGGCGTCGGCCCGATGCGGGTCTACGTCATCGGCACGCTGCTGCTCGACCTCGATGACCCGGCCCGCGTCGTGGGCTATTCGCGGACTCCCCTGCTGTCCCCTGGCCCGGATGAGCGGGACGGCTACGTCCCCAACGTCGTGTACTCGTGCGGAGCCTTCCTGCATGACGGCCTGGTGTGGATTCCCTACGGCATCGATGACCGGCGTATCGGGGTGGCCTACGCGCCGCTCGGCGACGTGCTTGCCGACCTGGTCAGCGCTTCGTAGACGCGCAGGTAGTCCTCGACCATCCGGTCGGCGCCGAACCGCGCGGCAGCCCGGGCACGGACGGCGGCGCGGTCCAGGGCCGCCGCCGCACCGACCGCGGCGGCCGATGACTCGACGTCATGGGCCAGGTACCCGGTCACGCCCTCGTCGATGACCTCGGCCATCGAGCCGCGGCGGTAGGCGACGACCGGGGTGCCGCACGCCATGGCCTCCACGACGGACAACCCGAACGGCTCGTCGAAATGAACCGGGTGCAGCAGCGCTGCGGCGTCACCGAGGACCTCTGCCCGGCGCTGCGGGCCGACCGAGCCGAGGAATACCACCTGGTCCCCGTCGACGTGCGGCTCCACCGCTTCGGCGAAGTACCGCTCGTCCTGCACGATGCCGCAGATCACCAGCCGTCGCCTCGCCCGGCGGGCGATCTCGATGGCATCGGCGGTTCCCTTGTCGGGATGAATGCGCCCGAACGAGACGAGCTGCTCGCCGGGGCTGGCGCGATACGGGAACATGGTGAGGTCGATGCCGTGATGGATGGTCGCGGCATAGTCGAGCCCGGCGTAGCGGTCGGAATCCGAGATCGCGACGAACGCCGAGCGCGACCGCGCGTAGGCGGGAAGGATGCCCGCGCCGGAAAACCCGTGGATGGTCGTCACCATCGGTGCCCGCGCGTGCCGGTCAAAGGCGAGCGGCAGCCAGTCGAGGTGGTTGTGCACGAGCTCGAACTCGCCCGACCGGGCCAGGGCATGCGAGACGTGCAGCGCCTCCCAGACCCGGCCGTCCAGTGCGGCGTCCTCCGCGTAGCCGTGCGGGCAGACGCCGTCGAGAGTCGCCGCCGTCACCGAGTCGAGCGTCGCGAAAAGCGTGACGTCGACTCCTCGCGCGACAAGCCCCTCGGTCAGCAGGCTCGCGACCGACTCCCACGGCCCGTAGTGCTCGGGCGGCGTGCGCCAGGCGATCGGCGCGAGCATGGCGAGCTTCACCGGTCACCGTGTCTCAGTCGCCCGGTGGCTCCTCGTGGCCGGCTGGCTCCGGCTGGTCCGCCGGGTGGCCGCCAGCCAGGTTCGCGCCGCGGTCGGCTACGGGGGCGCCGATGTCCCAGGCCGATCCTTCGACGGCCGGCAAGCCGCCGATGATCGGAACGACTGAGCCGTCCTCGCCAACCGCCTCGCCCGTTTCCACGAGGTACCCGGGTTCTTCCGCGGGCTGGGCAGTGGCCGGCTCTTCCTCGGGCGGTACTGACCCGGCCTGGTCGCTGTCGGTCAAGGCGGTCATCTCCTCAATGGGGCCGGCAAAGCCCGGCGCGGATCGGTCGCAGGCACCCCAGATCTACCATGCAAAGCAGGGCTTCTAACAAACAGGCAGCCGCAACGTCGCGCTCGGCGCTGGCGCCGCGGCTACCAGACCGTCGAAGAGCTGGAGGAACTGCTCCCGGCCGCCGATTAAGAACGTGAGCCGACGCCGGTCCACGGCGGTGAGCGGTGAATGCCTCATCAGTGAGTCAGCTCGTCCGCCTTGGCCGCGGAGAGGCTGGCGGCCAGCTCCGCCGCCGCGGCGCGGACGTGCTCGCCGAAGCTCACCCGCCCCGGCTCGGCGGTCC
>DAHWEX010000209.1 GCA_027326205.1 Actinomycetota bacterium | reverse complement strand
GCGCCGAACCGGCGCAGCGCCGGGACCAGGGCCGCCAGGACCAGCTGGCCGCCTACCCAGATGGTGGCTGCGAGCACGTGCAAGAACAGCCGGACGGTGTCCCAGCTGACGGCAAGCATCCTGGTGTCTCCTACGGCTGGTCCATGTCTGGTCGGCGCCGGTCGCCTACCTGTGTCGCCCCCTACATCGTGTACCGCCGGCGCCCGGCCGCGCCTGCCCGCGTCCCGGCGGCACGGGGTCACCATGCCTGACCCCGGCCCGCGCTGATCATCCCGGGAGGCATAGGCCTGCCCGGGAGTGCGGAGCGGTGATCAGCGAGGGCCGCCGGGCCGGGTCCGGCTAACGGCCAGCATCGCGGGTCACGGGCCGCGCCTTGACGCACACCCACCCCTCGGGCAGTTCCCCGGTGCCGAGGAATGCCCGCAGTCGGCCGGCCGCCGCGGGAGACAGCACGTCGTCGGCTCGCGGGTACAGCACCCGTTCCTCTTTCAGGTTGTGGTGCAGGAGCTGCGAGGCGAGCTGGCGGCACAGGGCGGGGCCGGCACTGCCGCCGGGCTCGCGTTCCAGTGCGTCGAGCAGGGCCCATATCTGGGCGTGCTCGCGCAGCATGACGAACACCGGGGCCCGCAGCGCGGGCTCTGCCTCGCCCAGGAGCGGGAACAGGAACTCCTCTTCCAGGTAGATGTGGCGGCGCAGCGCCCGGATCGCGCGTGCCAGCGGCTGCGGGTCCCCTGGTGAGGCGCTGAACGCCGCGATCCCCGCGTCGATTTCCTGGTGCTCTCGTTCGAGAACGGCCGCCAGCGACTCGGTTCCCATCTCAGCCTCTCGTTGTCGTGATCACGCGACTGGCCGCAGGCCCATCGCGGCCAGGTCGTCCGGGTAGGGGAAGGTTCCGGGCTGGTAGGAGCACCAGGGGTCCTCGGCGTACGCGTCGCCGGCCAGGGCGAAGGCGCGGGAGCGTGACCCGCCGCAGACGGGGGCGAACTCGCAGGCGCCGCACCGGCCGCCCAGCTTGCCGTGGTCTCGCATCCCGGTGAACAGCGGCGATGTCCGGTAGACGTCGGCGAGCCGCCCGGTGCGCACGCTGCCGGCGGACAGCGGCAGGAACCCGCTCGGGTGGACGGTGCCCACATGAGAGACGAACACGAACCCCTGGCCGGCGTTCACGTTCGCCGGCGGCCGCCGTGCCTTGCGCCGCGGCAGGCCCAGGTCGCCGAGCCGCTGCCGCAGCCGCAGGTACAGCTCGCCCAGGCCGAGCACGGCGACGTGGTCGATGCCGTGGCGGGCGAGGATCTCGCGCTGGATGACGACGCGGCGGAAGTGGTGGGCCTCGGTGGTCCGCGCCGGGACGAACTCGCCGGCGTCGTAGGCGAAGTTGAGCACGTCCTCGGCTTGCTGTGCGGTCAGTGCGGGCAGCAGCGCGCCGCGGCCGGTCGGCACCAGCAGGAACGCGCTCCACGACACCGCCCCCAGGCGGCTGACCAGTGCCGCGATGTCCGCCAGGTCGGCGAGGTTGTGGCCAGTGACGGTGGTGTTGACCTGCACCCTCAGGCCCAGTTCCCGTGCGGCCTGCCAGGCGTCAAGCGTCCAGCCGGACACCCCGGGCACGCCGCGGAACCGGTCGTGGACAGCCGCGGTCGAGCCGTCCAGGCTCAGCGAGATTGCCCGGGCCCCGGCCTGGTGCAGTCCGGCGAGGCGGTCGGCGGTCAGCGTGGGCGTGCCCGACGGGGAGACCGCGACCGGAAGCCCGAGCCGGGTCCCGTGCCGGACCAGCTCCAGCAGGTCCGGCCGCTGGAACGGGTCCCCGCCGGTGAGCACGAACACCGGCGGCGGGCTGCCGAACTCCGCGACCTGCGCCATCAGGTCGCGCGCCTCATCGGTGCTCAGCTCACCGGGATGCCGGCCCGGCCGGGCCTCGGCCCGGCAGTGCACGCAGGCCAGCGGGCACGCCTGGGTCATCTCCCAGATCACGATGAACGGCCGGGTGCCGGCGTCGTGCCGGTAGCTGCGTATCGGGGGCGTCCGCACGGCCTACGCCCGGCGGTCCCGGGCGGCGGACGCCCGCGTCAGCAGCCCGGGGCTGGCTTCCGGTACGGCCTTCCCGGCCGCCGCGACGCGGCTTGCGGCAGTCATGCCTGGTACTTCCCTTCATGCGCGAACACGATTGCTCAAGCATCCCGGTCCCGCCGAGGCGGGAATCAGGGGCCTTCGTCCCGGGCCGAACGGCCAGTTGTCACGCGTCCAGCCGGGCAGCCCGAGCCTCCGTTATGTTTATACTACTCGACTAGTTTAAAGTGTTCGCGGAGGTGGCGGTGTACTTCACGGACCGGGGCATCGAGGAGCTTGACGAGCGACGGGGTGAGGAGCAGGTGACGCTGGGCTGGCTGGCCGCGCGGCTCCAGTTCTTCGCCGACCTGCATCCCGAGTTCGGCGTGCCTGTCGGCCGGCTGGCCACCTGGCTGGCTCATTCCGACGAGGACGGCGAACCGTGACCGGCATGTCCCGTCATCAGCTGCCGGCCGGCCGGGCCGCGGTGCGTTACCGCCTGGAGGTCCGGTTGAGCGCCGCGGCCGGGACGCCGATGAGATCGCTGATGTCCTGGGCGTCCTGACGGCGGCCGATGATGCCTCCTTCACCGTTCGCAAAGGCATCCGGTGAGCTGGTCGCGATTCCGCATGACCGCGTGCTGGCCGGCCAGACCGTGCCGCCGCGCCGCGCCGCAACCAGGAGGCAGGAACCCGGCGCCGGGGAGTTACCCCGGCGAGCCCGGCAACGACCACCTGATCTTCTCCGAGGGCCACGCCTCCCCGCTGCTGTACGCGATGTTCAAGGCCGCCGGGGCGATCTGCGCGCCGCTGGCGAACTGGCAGCTGACAGGATCACGGCCCGGGTCAGCGACCTGTACTCGGTCAAGCCCGTCGACCAGGCCGCGCTGGCGGACGCCGCCGCGGCGGCCGGCGGGCGGCTGGTCATCGCCGAGGACCACTACCCGCAGGGCGGCCTGGGTGCCGCCGTGCTCGAGGCGCTGGCCGGGGCTGGCCTGCCGCTGCGGGTCCGGCAGTGCGCGGTGAGCAGCCTGCGTGGCTCGGGAACCCCGGACGAGCTGATGGAAGCAGCGGGCATCTCCGCGGCCCGGATCGCCGCTGCGGCCCGCGAACTGCTCAAGAACTGACGGAGGTAGACTGCGGATGAGTACCGCTATCGGCGTGCGCCGCGTCTACGACGCCCCATCGCCTGAAGACGGCGCCCGCGTGCTGGTGGACCGGGTATGGCCGCGCGGACTGCGCAAGGACGCCGCCCAGCTGGACGAGTGGGCCAAAGACGTCGCCCCTTCCACCGAGCTACGGGCCTGGTACCAGCACGCCCCGGCCAAGTTCGGCGAGTTCAGGCAGCGCTACACCACAGAGCTGGAGCAACCAGGGCCGCGGGAGGCACGCAGCCGACTCCGCGCGCTGGCAGCAGGCAAGCCGGTGACACTACTGACCGCGACCAGGGACCTCAACCTCAGCCAGGCCGCTGTTCTCGCCGGATTGCTGCGCGAGGCGAAATAGGCCTTCCGGGTTACCGGCTCCCGGCCGCTGGCTCGCGCTCGCCCGGGTTCTCGCGCTCGGAAAGGCGGGCGACGCACAGGCTGGGCTCGACGAACGGATCCAGCCCGTCGGCGGTGAGCGGTGACCGCATCCGGTCCAGCGCCCCGCGCATCAGCCCCAGGTGCAGCGAGCAGATCACGTCCTGGTGACGCTCGGCCACCTCACGGAACGGGCACTGCCGCAGGCACAGCCGGAACTGCCCGTCGCCGTCGCCCGCTTCTGCCTGCGGGGAGAACCCCAGCTCCTCCATGACCGCGGTCAGCTTCCCGAGGGCCTCCTTTGCGGACAGCTTCTGATAGGGCGGCGGCTGCTCGGTGAGATAGGCACCCCACTCGCGCCCGGCATCCGCCGCCGCTTTGCCTGGCGCCGGCGTGGTCCCGGCGATCAGGCTGGTCAGCATCTCCGCCAGCAGCCGGTAGCGGCGCCGCCCGGCCGGGCCGTCCGCCGCTGCCCGATAGCCGATCCTGGGCCTGCCGGGTGTCTCCCGGTCCTCGGTCTCGCGGACGGCCAGGCTCGCCTCGGTCAGCGCCTCCAGGTGGAACCGGGCGGTGTTCGGGTGCAGCCCCGTCCGCTGCGCGACTTCGCGGACGCCGAGCGGGCCGTCCGCGGCGCGCAGCATGTCCAGCACGTCAGCGCGGCTGCGGCCGAGGGGTGACGTGTCCTCGGGGGCGTGGAGCTGCTCTGTATCCATGCAGTTATTTTATATCAATCTCAGTAGTAGAAACTAGGCAAGCAGTGCCGTCACAGCCGGTTCCACCGACGGGCTGCCGCTGCCGGGGGCGCGGGCGCGTGCTGGACCGCCGAGGCCGAAGCCACTGGCCGGCCGCCCCGCTCAGCGCGCCAGGTCAGCTACCACGTCGACAAGCTAGGCAGCCTCGGCTACGAAGTGACCCTCTGCCGCCAGCCCGAT
>DAHWEX010000005.1 GCA_027326205.1 Actinomycetota bacterium | reverse complement strand
CACCAGCACCTGGGCGGCCGTCCCCCGGCGGTGGACCTGGCGGCCGAGCAAAGGCTGGCGGGCCTGATCGCCGACGCCGCCGCCGAGGGGCTCCTGGCGAGCGCGCACGACGTCTCGGACGGCGGCCTGGCGATCGCCCTGGCGGAGTCGTGCATCCACGGCGGCCGCGGCTGCGCGGTGACCCTCCCGGGTGACCCGTTCACGTCGCTGTTCAGCGAGTCCTCCGCCCGCGCCGTCGTCTCGGTCACCCCCGGCCGCGAGTCCGACTTCGCCGCCCTCGCGCAGGCCCACGGCGTCCCGGCAACGCCGCTCGGCCGCACCGGAGGCGACTCGCTAACGGTCGAGCACGCCTTCGAGATCCCGGTGAGCGAACTCACCCGGACCTGGACGGCCACCCTCCCCGCCATCTTCGGCTAATCCCCGACCAGAAATCCCCAGTGCCACCTGCGGCTTGGCGGCGGGTGCCACAGCGCCAGCGGCGAACTGATTCACCAGGGAGGCGGGTATGCCGGCGGGTAAGGCTGATCCTGAAGGGGAAGCCAGCGTTTCGGTGGTCGGGGTGGCACTGGACCGGGGGGAGGAACCGGAGACCCGGGCGCTGCGGGCGGCGGCGCGGTTTCTGCTGCATGAGCTCGCCAGGGTCAGCCCCGGTCGTTCGGTGGAAGTCCGAGTGGTACCAGTCGCGGCGGTGCAGGCGGTCGCCGGGCCGCGCCACACGCGCGGGACCCCGCCCAGCGTGGTGGAGACGGATCCGGCGACCTGGTTCAGGCTGGCGACCGGGCGGCTGGCTTGGGACGAAGCGCTGCGGAGCGGGGCAGTGCGGGCGAGCGGCGCGCGGTCTGATCTCTCGGCGTATCTTCCGCTGACCTGACCAAATAGACTGATGTGGTGGCAGCTAAGCCAGACGGGCGACTTACGCATGATCTAGATCCCAACGACCGCCCGCCGAGGGACGCCTGTGGCGTCTTTGGCGTCTGGTCCCCGGGGGAGGACGTCGCCAAACTCGCCTACTACGGACTGCACGCGCTACAGCACAGGGGCCAGGAATCGGCCGGCATCGCGGTCAGCGATGGCAGGCGGATCGTGGTGCACAAGGAGATGGGCCTCGTCGCCCAGGTCTTCGACGAGCCGTCGCTCACCGCGCTGCGGGGCGACATCGCCGTCGCGCACTGCCGCTACTCAACGACCGGCGCCCCGGTGTGGGCGAACGCGCAGCCGACTTTTCGGTCGACGCCGGCGGTCTCGATCGCGCTCGGCCACAACGGGAACCTCACCAACACCCGCGAACTGGCCGCTATGCTCCCGCCGGAGAGCGGGTTCGCCGGGCTGCAGGCGACGTCGGACACCGACGTGCTGACCGAGCTGATCGCCGGCGGGGCGGGGGCCGACGGCGGGGTCGAGGAGGCTTCGGCCCGCATCCTCCCGCTGGTGCGCGGTGCTTACTCGCTCGTCTACATGGACGAGAACACCCTGTACGCGGCGCGCGACCCGCAGGGCTTCCGGCCGCTGGTGATCGGCAGGCTCGCCAACGGGTGGGTGGCCGCGAGCGAGACCGCCGCGCTGGACATCGTCGGCGCGTCGTTCGTCCGCGAGGTTGAGCCGGGTGAGCTCATCTCACTCGACGAGCGGGGCGTGCGGTCCCGCCGGTTCGCCGCGGCCGCTCCGAAGGTCTGCCTGTTCGAGTACGTCTACCTGGCCCGGCCCGACACCACGATCGGCGGACGGGGACTGCAGGTGACCCGGGTAGAGATCGGCCGCCAGCTCGCGGCCGAGTACCCCGCGTCGGCGGACCTGGTCATCCCGGTGCCAGAGTCGGGAACCCCGGCCGCGATCGGCTACGCCGAGGCCAGCGGGATCCCCTACGGGCAGGGCCTGGTGAAGAACTCGTACGTGGGGCGGACCTTCATCCAGCCGAGCCAGACCATCAGGCAACTCGGCATCCGGCTGAAGCTCAACCCGCTGCGCGACGTCATCGCCGGCCGCCGGATCGTGGTCGTGGACGACTCGATCGTCCGCGGGAACACCCAGCAGGCGATCGTGGCCATGCTGCGGGAGGCGGGCGCGCTCGAGGTCCACGTGCGGATCGCGTCGCCGCCGGTCAAGTGGCCGTGCTTCTACGGAATCGACTTCGCCACGCGCGACGAGCTGATCGCGGGGCGCTCCTCGGTCGAGGAGATCCGGGCGGCGATCGGCGCGGACTCGCTCGGGTACGTGTCGCTCGACCGGCTGACGGCGGCCACCGAGCAGCCCGCCGGGTCCCTGTGCCGCGCGTGCTTCGACGGGCACTACCCGGTCCCGGTTCCGGAGGAAGAACGCGGCAAGGGCGTGCTGGAACCGGTGACGAGCGTCTGAGATAAGACCGGTGCCTTACCCGGTTGCCGGCGCGCACCCGGTATCCGGGTCGTCGCCTCGCCGCCGTGCGCCTGTGCGACCGCCCGAGAGCGCGCTTCCCTGTCCTGCGGTCGTCACTCCCGCGGTCAAGACAGCGGTGCGCGCTTTCGCCTGTGAGGGGAAGGCGGGTTCTCGGGAAGTGTCAACGGCGCCCTCCGGCTCGCGCGGCTAAGCCCGAGTCGGCCGTAGTGTGCAACGAGGACACGGTGAGTTGTGCGGCGGGCAGCTCTAGGAGCCGCCTGCCAGCACCTCACCGTGCGCTCGTGCGCTAACGCGAAGGCGGCGACCAGTCGTCCTCTTCGTCGTCTTCACCGGTCTCGTCGTCGAGAGCGTCTTCGTCCTCGTCGTCGTATTCGGCATGCGCGTCGTCGTGGTCGGCGCTGCGCGCTTCCGTTCCGACGCCCAACTCTCGCCGCAGCCGGTCAGGGTCGAAGCCGCCGCCGTTGTACTTGAGATCGCGAGCTACCTTAACCTGCTTGGCCTTAGCTCGGCCGCGCCCCATTGGCTCGACCCCCTCGAACGTCCGGAGCCGTGCGGCCCCACGATGACTCTGTCGCTGACCCGCATGTGGCACATCTGTGACACACAGAACCGCCGTAGATCCCCCTTGGGGACCTCGGCGCTCGCCAGCTTCCGTACAGGTACAACCGTACCCGGTTCGCGGCCCTGATGACTACGCCGTTTAGGTCTCGCTGTGCGCTCACGTGGCGCATTTCCCGCGCCGCGGGCGTTACAACGGCCGCAACGGAGCCTCCAGTGGCGTCCGCGCGCTAGTCAACGATGAGGTTGTATACAGCCACCTGCGGGGTTGACGCGCTGTACCTGTCGCACGATCGTAGGTAAGAAAGGGAAGTGTGGGGTTATATCACGATTCAGCCATGATAGATTACAGTCAGTGTCTAGGGGGCTACAGCAGTCGAGGCCACGTGCTCCGCCAGGAGTGCGCTGTTGAGCTGCGCGGAAGCAGGACGCGCAGGGCAGTTTTTCTGAATCTGGCCCGATGCGACGATAAGTATCGCTATAATCACTGACAGTGACATCGCCAGTGGGGCAACGGGGTGCATCCAGGCAACGAGGTGCATCCAGCGACAGAAATCTATGCAGATAGTTGTCGACTAGTCACCCCTGGTGATGGCAAGATGGACCCTGTGGGCCATATGGGGATATCAACGACAAGCACCTAGCGGTGCACCAGGGCCGCATATCAACAACACGAGGATCGCTACACCGATCCAGGAGGAGGCCGCAGCAATGTCCGCACGTACGCCAGAAGCTGAGCCGCTACTGACCCCCGCCGAGGTCGCCACGATGTTCCGTGTCGACCCCAAGACGGTCACGCGCTGGGCGAAGGCCGGCAAGCTCACGTCGATCCGCACGCTCGGGGGGCACCGGCGTTACCGGGAGACCGAGGTCCGTGCTCTGCTCGCGGGCATTCCGCAGCAGCGCTCCGAGTAAGTCCCGCCGCAAAAGCATGGCAAGGAGGACGGCACGCGCCGACGTGCCGTTGCCCATGCTTGTGGCGGAGCTCGTCCGGCGGGTTGGGGGGACGGTCCCAGCGGGCGAGGGCAGTTCGCGCGAGTGGTCTTGACGGGGTGTGGTCTTGACGCTGGCGCAGGCGGCACTCGCCGCGCTGGGACCGGTCCAGGGCTAGGGCCGGGCACATAAATTTCTTAGGGGGATCGCACGGCGCGTGATCCAGAGTTGGTCGCGCGTGCACGGCACGCGGCCGCGCGCCTGGGACCGGCCTGGGAGCGATGGGAAGCGTTCCAGGGCCTCGGCGGGACGCCGGCCCAGCCGGTCATCGGATAAGTGGGCTACGCGCTGAAAGAACCATGGGGCCAGCCGCGCGCGGTCGTCGGGTTCAGCGCCGAGGAAGCCGAGCGGCTCGCCGAATTCATCGAGCGCGGCGACGGCACCGCCGTCTGCGCGGACTTCGAGTTTGTGCGGTGGCACATTCCCGCTCAATCGGCAACACGGATCTTCGCGGTCGCGCCTGCCATCGACCCGGACATTCTCGCCGTTACGAGCCAGTTAGCTGGTTCCCAGCTTCGACACAGCTTTCTACCAGGAAGCGGTGACAGACTAAGAATCACAAGAGCTGGTAAATATCAGCCTTGTCTGTGGCGTCTGGATTCGGGACGGCCAGGCCCCGGCCCGAATCCAGACTCTTATCTTCTACGGCGATTATCTTTTGCGGCGATTATCTTCCGCCGCGATGCCGCCGCCCCGTTGCCGACCCGGCAGGGCCGACGCTCGTGCACCGCTGAGACTTCCGCTCGGGCGACCTTCGTCGCGAATGCGGCGGCTCGCTAGCCGCGCGGAGCGGTGGCAACCGGGTAGACCTGGGCGGTGCAGTACATGCAGCGCGACGCGGCGATCGGGATCGAGCTCAGGCACTCCGGGCAGTCCCGGGTGGTGGCCGCGACGTGGCGGTTGCGCCGCGCCGTGAGCGTGGCCATCGGCTTGACGATCAGGAAGTAGACCACCGCGGCGACGATCAGGAAGTAGATGATCGCGTTGAGGAGGTCGCCGATAGCGAACGGGCTGCCGTTGACCTTGAAGGACAGCGACGCGAAGCTGTGCGTCCCCCAGATCGCGGCGATGAGCGGTGTGATGAGGTCCTTGACGATGGCCGTCACGATGGCGGTGAACGCGGCGCCGATGACGACCGCGACCGCGAGGTCAAGCAGGTTGCCCCGGGTGATGAATTCCCTGAAGCCCTTCACGCGAGTGTCCCCCTGGTTGGTTGAGCTCATAGGCAGGCGAGCCTGGCAGGCCCGGGCAGCAATGCCTCAATGTGTGCCCTTACGGGGACTTCACCGGCGAATGCTTAGATGCTTGGTGATGAAGATACCGATGGTGAAGCCGTAACGGAGCCTTCTCACTGTGAATCGCCGTGCGTGGTCGAGCGGCCGCGAGCTGCCGAACACTGGCCTGCGGAAACGTCGCTCTTCGCAAAAGTGACATTGCTCACATAAGGAGCAATGTGTTGCTGGGTCCCCAGGGGCACTGTCACCGGCGTAATCCTGCGGATGACGGTGACGGTGACGAGCCGGCCGGCCTTCGCCTGCCGGGGGGCTGGGTTGCCCGGAGGCACGGTGCTCCTGCGGCGACCCTTCGCTGAGGCCTACCCGAACGGGTCGTCGTCGTGGACGGGGTGCCGTGGCCAGTCGGCGAAGGCGTCGCGTACCCAGGCCGGGGTAGCCCCGGGCGGCAGCTCGCGGGCGAGGCGCTCGTCGGCGACCTGGTCGAGGTGCACGCCGGCGTCGCCGGCGTCTGCCGCGGTCAGCGACGGTTCCTCGGCGAAGGCCATGTCCAGCAGTCGCTGGATCTGATAGCCCGCGTCGGCGAGCGACGCGAGGTCGATGTAGTCGCGCACGCGGTGGCGTTCCATCAGGGCGACCGTCTTCCGCGTGGCCAGGTAGTCGAGGGTGACCACCGGGCCGACGTCCGTGGCCACGGTGCCGGTGTAGGCGAAGAACGCCACCTGCACCTGGACCGGGTCACCGCCGCCGGGCGGGTAAACCTCGAACTCCCGGAGTTCCCGGGCCAGGTCCCAGCCCAGGTCATCCACCGCCCCGACTGGTTCGACCCGGTAGCCCTCGCGCTCCAGGGCGTCGGCGATCACCTCGGCCGCCCTCACGACATTCCTGGCCTTGCGGACGAACAAGTCAACGTCCTGGGTCCGGCGGGCGCTCACCTCATGAACCTGGAGCGCACCGCCCCCGGCGAAGGCCACCCCGTACTTGCGGCCCGTGGCGGACAGGGCGATCCGGGCGATGTCCCGGTGCCGCTCGTCAAGGATCAACTACGCCGCCGCGGCGAGCCGCTGCCGGCGAAGCGCCGGGAACCGCTCCTCCCACGCTTCCCGCTTCCTGCGGTTCAGGCCCAGCACCGGCCAGGCGCGGATCAGCACGTCGGGGTTGAGGTAGGCGCCGAGGTCGGCGACCGTGGCCGCCGTGTCCAGGACGGCCTCGCACAGGTCGGCGGCCTGGTGCTGGTCGGCAAGGTCGAACTCCCGCGAGCCGGACCAGTACAGCCGGACCGGCAACTCCACCATGCCCGCCGCGGGTCCATGGAGGTCATCCAGGCTCTCCGGGACCACGACCGGGCGTAGCGGCCTCGGCGCGGTAGCGGCCTGCCGAACCGGGCGACGGCTCGTGAGGCCACGCAGGGAGGCCGCGACGCGCTGCCATGTGGCGGCTACGGCACCACGGCCGATCGCGAAGCGGACTGCCGGAACCGATCCGAACATGTGACCTAGTGTAGCGGTAATCCCCGTCCCTCGCTACGACCGCGCCGCACTGGTGAGATGCGCCAGGTGCGCGTCGGCCATTTTACCGGCTTGAGATTCCAGGGCGCATTTCACGATGGCCGGCCGCGTGCGGCTCCGCGCCTGCGGTCCCCGGTTCCCGGTGGCCAGGCGGCGATTAATGCGCTCGCGGTTTCCGCAAATCCGCACCTAACGATGCTATGCTCGGACGGACCAAGGAAGTTCTTGCTCGCTCTCCGGCCAGGAGCCCGCGAAATGCCAGTCCAAATGGAGAGCATGCAGAACGCCTGGGATACCCTCCAGGATCTCGGCCTTCCGCTGGCCCGGGCCAGCTTTGAGATCGGCTGGGAAGTCGCGCACATCGCCGGTTCGCTGGCGGCCGCCGATCCGGTCGGCGCGGGTCAGGCCCCAGATGGGGTTGCGCAGGATGCCGGCCCCGCATACCAGCGACTGCTTAATCCCGAAGACCTTTCGGTCAGCGAGGACGTGCAGGCACGAGTGTGCCGGATCGAAGCCGGCCTGTGGTATTTCGGTGGTCATCCAGTTGAGCAGATTCCCGCCGGAATAAACCTTTCGCTGCCTATCGACGCCCTGAAGCAGGCGGTGACCCAAGGCGGCGACTCCCGGTCAATGCTGGCCCAGTTCCACCTGGGCATGATCGGCACGTGCGCGCTGCTCGACGGAACCGTCGGGCCCAGCGGCGTCCCGCTCAACGGCCTGCGGGAGGCGTACGAGGTCGGCAGGCTGCTGTGTCTCATCGTCCGCCAGGCCAGCGAGGCCGCCAACCGCGCCGAACTCACCGCGGTGCTGTCCGTCGACCCGGGGAACTCGGCCGCGGGCAAAGAGACCGCCGCGTTCCGTGCGCACGCGATGCTCGGCGGCCTCAAGGCATGCCTGCCGAGCGCGGCCGCCTACTCGGTCGCCCGGCACCTGGAAGAGTGGTCCACCTGGGTCGCGGCGATCTCGCCGGACAACCCGAACGATCCCAGGGTCGCAGCGGCGCGGATGGCGATCGTCGGCCAGGGGCGGGTATGGCGGGCCATCCTCTCCGGCCAGGCGTTCGCCCGGGACTACATCGCCTCCGCCAGCGTCACCGAGGCGGCCGACCGACTGCTCGCCAACTGGTCGGCGAACACCAACGCCCTCGCCGGAGCCTTCTTCCGCAGTTCGATCGCCCGCCTCGTCCTGGTGCTGCTTATCATCGCGATCCTCGTATTCCTTGGCGCGTTCGCCATCGCCCTGCTGACGTCGGGCGGGGCGACCAGCGGCGCGAAGGACGGGCTCACGATCACGGCCATGCTCGCCGGACTTGGCAGCGCGGCTGGCATCTTCCACGTCAGCAGGGGACAGGTCACCACGGCGCTGGACAAGGTGTGGACCGTAGCGGAGTCGGCCATGCTGCAGGCGGAGCTGGTCGAGTCGATCGCGGACTCGACCCGGCGCCTGCCCGGCGACTCCGTCAGCGGCGCCCCGCCAGCCCGCACGCGTACCCGGGGCACGCGCCGGGCGGGGTTCGGGCGGCGGCAGACGGCTCGGTAACCGCCCTACGGCCTGTTCCAGGGCTAGCGCTTTGACCCGGAGCACCCGAGGACTCCCACTGCGCTTTTGCCCCCTGGTCCGCTCAAACGCCGGATCGAGCGGCGGTGGGGGCGATCCGTTCAGTCGAGGTGATTGTTCAGGAACTCGATGATCCCGTCGATGGCGCGTTCCTGAACGTCATCAACCTGAGGCGTGCCGTCGGGGCCGGCCTCGGGGAAGATGTAGCCGTGCAGCGGGTGGTCCCACGACACCCAGGTTGCCTGCTTGCCGGCTGTGGCAAGCAGGTCGTAGCTCACCCGGAAGATGCCCTGCAGGTGGTCGTCGTCGCGGCCCATCACCAGGATCGGGATGTCGACGGGCGCGATCCGCTCCAGTGCCAGGCGCTCATCGATGCGGGCCCGTACGCGCCCGGGGTCCCGCATCTGCATCTCCTCGATGTTGCGCAGCCCGGTGCCGGGTTCGACGGAGGCTGACTCATCGGTGGTCAGGCTGAGGAACTCGTGGTTGGCGGGCTCGCACGCGACGCCGGCCCGCACCGCGCCGGGGTACTGCGAGGCGAGCTTGAAGAGCATCTCGCCGGCATGGCTGACGCCGACGTGCCCGAGCCGCCCGGCGTCGACCTGCGGGTGCGCGGCGACGTGACGCAGGATGGCGAGTTCATCCTCGAACTCCAGCGGTCCGCGGTTCATCAGCTCCATGCCCTGCCGGTGGCCGGTGACGAGCGGGCCGCCGTTGTGGTAGCCGAGCTCGACCTCGGCGCGGTAGCGTCCCCACGCACAGGCGTACCCGGCCTGCAGCAGCCGCTCCATGATGTAGCCGTGAGTCCGCAGGCGCCGCCGCAGCCAGCCGATCCCGCCGCCGCCGTTGCCGTAGGCGAGGAAGACGAACGGGAAGCTGCCCTCGTCGGCCGGCGTGCGCAGCGCGTAGGGCGTGTACAGGCCGTCCAGCGTCGGGGCGAGGTAGATGCGGGCTGGCCGGTCAGAGCCCTCGACGGGCTGGACCAGCACCGGCTCGGTGAGGTCCGGGTGCTGCACGGAGACATCGGCCATCTCAGGGTTCCTCCCAGGGCTGCAGACGATTGCACGACCACGATGGCAAGCCGCGCCAAGATCCGCAACGCTGCCTGGTACGGGTGCGACGCCGGCGCCGGGGCCACGAGAGCAGCGTAGTGCCGCATCTCAGGGAGTGACTGCCCGGGTGAACCGCGGGCCGAGGCCGGCCGCCAGTCGCCTCCCTGCTGTCCTCTTCCTGGCTTCAGGCAGCCGACGAGGCTGGGTCCGGGTCTGGGTGGGGCGCCAGGGGCTCGAACCCTGAACCTACGGATTAAAAGTCCGCTGCTCTGCCATTGAGCTAGCACCCCGAGGTGTCAGCGCGCGGACCGGAAGTCGGTGATGCGCGTAAACACTCCGAACGAAGCGTACCGAAGGACGGTGGCACGCGGATATATCAGCAGGCGACTCACCTGACAATCCTGGTGGCACCAGCTATCAGTCAGGGTAGCGGCAGGGGAATTCCTGATGACAAGACGTATCTCGTCTGGGCATGATCGATGTTATGAGCAACAGCAACGGCAGCGGGGGCAAACGGCTGCTACGTCGTCGGGACGGCCGCATGGTCGCCGGCGTCTGCGTCGGGCTTGCCGAGTACTTTGGGGTCGATGTGAACCTGGTTCGGCTCGGGTTCGGCATCTTTTCCGTCTTCTACGGGCTGGGCGTCCTGATCTACCTGATCGCCTGGGCGATCCTGCCGGAAGAGGACCAGGACGGCTCGATCCTCGGGTCCTTCCTCCACAAGTTCTGGTCCGGCTTCTAGCCCGGCCAGTACGGGGAGCCGAGGACCACCGGAGCTTGGTATCGTCTAAGTAGACGCGTGGAGCGCGGTCCGGCCTGGGCCGGAGACGTGTGACACGTGAGAGCCAGAACGCTTTGCCGACTGAGCCGTCCGTACCCTATGCTGTGTCAGTCCCCGACGGCGGACTGATGCAGCTCAGGCGGTACCCCGTCAAAGCCCCCATCGTCTAGTGGCCTAGGACACCGCCCTTTCAAGGCGGCGACACGGGTTCGAATCCCGTTGGGGGCACGAGGTTGATCTTCAGGGAGGACGCTCCCAGGTAGTGCTTGCAAGGGCATGACAGACGCGGCAAACCAGGGTCGCGCCGGTGATATGCTCTTCCAAGCGAAGGAGAGAAAACCTCGCTTAACACGTAGCACACAAGGTCCTGTAGAGCAGTCGGTTAGCTCGTCACCCTGTCAAGGTGAAGGTCGCGGGTTCAAGTCCCGTCAGGACCGCAGCGGTTGGAGTCAAGGCTCTGCATCGTGCATGGTCAGGTAGCTCAGTCGGTACGAGCGTCCGCCTGAAAAGCGGAAGGTCGGCGGTTCGACCCCGCCCCTGACCACACGATCCGCAAGCTGCTGGCCTGGGAGAACGCGGCTCTTGGCTCCTTGCAGGCCGGTACCGGTGAGTGACCCTCATGGCCCCCTTGTGACGATCCGGCGCCGTTCGCTATCGCACGCGGATCGCACGACTCGCGATCGGCATGGTGATCATGGTCAG
>DAHWEX010000004.1 GCA_027326205.1 Actinomycetota bacterium | reverse complement strand
GGCCTCCAGGATCTGGCGGGCAGCGTCGGATGCCCTCTTCAGGATAATTGTGGTTAGGCGCTTGCGCTCGGCGTGCGAGGCGAGCGCCGGGCACCACAGCGCCAACCCGGCCGGGCCATTTGCCCTGCCCTGGATCAGCCTCGAAGCCCATTTGTTGGCAATAGCGATATTTCCGACACAGGGGACCGCGCCCCCGCAGATCCCATCCGAGCACTATGACGAGCGGCGCAAAGAACGGAAGGCGACCGCGGAGCCACGCCTCCGACGGCGAAGCTGACATGCGGAGCGTGAGGCGGCAGTCCCCGCATGAAGTGGCGAGGGCGCCAACCGGGGCGAGCGCAACACCACGCACCGCCGGCGCAGCCGGCATGCGGGGGCTGTGGGGGGGGCGCCCCCACAAGAAATGACGAGGACGCCAGCCCACCCGCCACGCGAAGCCAGGCACCGCCGGCGCAGTCGGCATCGGGGGGTGTGGGGGGTCGTCCCCCCACAACAAAAGACGAGCGAACCCGGGAAGGTGAGCGAAGCTCACCGAACATGGCGAGCTGAGCGAGTGCGGCGGCGCTACCGCTCAGCCTCTGCAGACGGGGGCACTGCATGGCGAGCTAAGTCCACTAGCGGACGGGGGCACCGCGTGGAGCAACGCCGCCGCACACCGTCACGATACAAGGTTGCGGATAGCCAAACAAGTCAAGAAGTTCCCGACTGAGCTATGTTTTTTCTGCGGATCTTCGACGCGATGAACGTCACTACTGTCGTGGCTGCTAGGCGGTTTTAAGCT
Organism: Actinomycetota bacterium; assembly: GCA_027326205.1. GTDB lineage: Bacteria > Actinomycetota > Actinomycetes > Streptosporangiales > Streptosporangiaceae > Trebonia. Next base: position 4,893 of record DAHWEX010000004.1, on the reverse strand, counting down.
TGGTCCCATGGCTGAGTTCTCCTACATGGATCTGCTCCCTCTCGGGCACGACGAGACCACCTACCGGAAGATCGCCGAGGGCGGGGTTGAGGCCACGCAAGCGCTCGGGCGGTCCTTCCTGTCGGTCGATCCCGAGGCGCTCACGCTGCTGAGCCGGACGGCCTTCCGCGACATCGCGCACCTGCTGCGCCCCTCGCACCTCAAGCAGCTGCGGTCCATCCTCGACGACCCGCAGGCATCGCCGAACGACCGGTACGTCGCCCGTGACCTGCTGCAGAACGCGAACATCGCGGCCGGCGGGATCCTGCCGATGTGCCAGGACACCGGGACCGCGATCGTGATGGGCAAGCGCGGCCAGGGCGTGCTCACCGACGGGCGCGACGAAGAGCACCTCGCCCGGGGCGTGTACGACGCCTACACCCAGCTCAACCTGCGCTACTCCCAGATGGCGCCGCTGACCATGTGGGAGGAGAAGAACACCGGGTCCAACCTGCCCGCCCAGATCGAGCTCTACGCGACCGACGGGGATGCCTACAAGTTCCTGTTCATGGCCAAGGGCGGCGGCTCGGCGAACAAGTCGTACCTGTACCAGGAGACGAAGGCGGTGCTGAACCCGGCCGGGATGGCCAGGTTCCTGGAGGAGAAGATCCGGGCGATCGGGACCTCGGCCTGCCCGCCCTACCACCTGGCGATCGTGGTCGGCGGGACCAGCGCGGAGTTCGCGCTGAAGACCGCCAAGTACGCGTCGGCGCGGTACCTGGACACGCTGCCGACGGCTGGCTCCATGGACGCGAACGGCTTCCGCGACCTGGAGCTTGAGCAAACCGTCCTGGAGATCACCAGGAAGATCGGGATCGGGGCGCAGTTCGGCGGCAAGTACTTCTGCCATGACGTGCGGGTGATCCGGCTGCCCAGGCACGGCGCGTCCTGCCCGGTGGCCATCGCGGTGTCCTGCTCGGCTGACCGTCAGGCCCTCGGGAAGATCACCCGGGACGGTGTCTTCCTCGAGCAACTGGAGACCGACCCGGCGCATTACCTGCCGGACCCGGCCTCGGTTACCGAGGACGCGGCCGAGGCCGTGGCCATCGACCTCAATCGGCCGATGTCGGAAATAAGAGCTGAGCTGACTAAATATCCGGTAAAGACGCGACTGTCGCTTACCGGGACCATGATCGTGGCCCGCGATATCGCGAACGCTAAGATCGCGGAGCGACTGGACGCGGGCCAGCCAATGCCCGATTACCTGCGTGATCACCCGGTTTACTACGCGGGTCCGGCGAAGACTCCGGAGGGTTACGCTTCGGGTTCCTTCGGGCCGACGACCGCGGGCCGGATGGACTCGTACGTGGAGCGGTTCCAGGCGGCCGGCGGGTCCCTGGTTATGCTAGCGAAAGGCAACCGGTCCGCAGCCGTGACCGAGGCGTGCAAGCGCCACGGCGGGTTCTACCTCGGCTCAATCGGCGGTGCCGCCGCCCGGCTCGCACAGGACTGCATTACCCGGGTTGACGTGCTGGAATACCCAGAGCTCGGCATGGAGGCGGTGTGGAAGATCGAAGTCAGGGACTTCCCCGCTTTCATCATCGTCGACGACAAAGGCAACGATTTCTTCGCGGAAGCCGCGGGGCCGCTGCTCTCCATCGGCAGCCACCCCTAAACGCTGGTATGGTCCGGCTATGCCCCCATTGACTGGGCGGGTCATCGCCGGGCGATACAACCTGCAAACCCCCATCGGCCGAGGGGCCATGGGCGTGGTTTGGCGTGCTCATGACAACCTCCTTGACCGCGAAGTCGCGGTCAAGGAGGTTGTCATCTCCGCCCTGATCGGCGCGGACGAACGTCACAACGCCTACCAGCGGACACTGCGCGAGGCGAAGACCGCGGCGCGGCTCTCCCACCGCGGCATCGTGGCCATCTACGACGTCGTGCAAGAGGACGGCCGGCCCTGGATCATCATGGAGCTGGTTCCGTCGCAGTCACTCGACCAGGTCCTCGTCGTCGAGAGCCGTCTTCCGGCGCCGCGGGTGTGCCAGATCGGGCAGCAGCTGCTGTCCGCGCTCGCCGCCGCGCACCTGGCCGGCGTGCTGCACCGGGACGTGAAGCCGAGCAACGTGCTCATCGCGGCCAGCCGGACCGGCGAGGGCTGGGACGAGCGGGCGGTGCTGACCGACTTCGGCATCGCGCAGTTCGAGGGCGACCCACGGCTGACGCAGACCGGCATGGTGATGGGCTCCCCCGGGTTCACCGCGCCCGAGCGGATCCGGGGCAGCGACGCGACGCCCGCGTCAGACCTGTGGTCGCTCGGCGCGACGCTCTACGCGGCGGTCGAGGGGCGTGGCCCGTATGAGAACCGCGGCGGCGCGATCACCACGATGTCCGCGATCATCAACGAGGACGCCCCGGTCGCCCCGCACGCCGGGCAGCTCGCCTCTGTCATCGCCGGGCTGCTGCGCCGCGATCCGTTCGCGCGGCCGTCCGCGGCGACCGCGGCGCGGATGTTCGCGCAGGCCCTGCAGAAGCTGTCGGCAGCCCGCGAAGAGCCGCCCGCGATGGCTCACCCGCCGACGCTGCGGTCCGCGTACGTGCCCCCGCCGGCCCCACCGGTGGCGTCCATCCCGGTGACCGCCCCGGACAGCGCGCGGCCGGGGGGAAAGGCGGCACTGGCCGCCAAGGAAGAGCCAGCCGAGGAGCAGCCAGCCGGGGAGCAGCAGGCCGGCGCGGAGCCGGCCGGGGAAGCGCCTGCCGCGGCGAAACAGCAGGGGCAGGCGGAAGCATCACCCGTCGACGAGGCTAACGAGGCAGTCGAGCCAGCCGTCGAGGCAGCGGAGTCCGCCGACGCGGCCGAGTCGGAAATCGAGTCCGAGGCCGAGTCCGAGGCCGAGTCCGAGGCCGAGCCCGAGGCCGAGCCCGCGGCGGCGGAAAGGTCCGCGGCGGAGACCGCGGTTTTCCATGCCTCATCGGTCGCGGAGTCAGCCGCTATTCCGGTACCAGGACCAGTGCCCGCGAATCCGGCCGCCGCGTCCGCCGCGTCCGCCGTGGAGCAGCAGGCCGCAGCCGCCGCGCTCTTGGTCCCTGAGTCCGATGACGATGAGCCGGGTTCCCGGTCCGCGGACACGGTCCTCCCCCGCAAGAGCGAGGATACGGTTCTCCCCGCCAAGGCAAGCGCGGGCTACCGGCCGACCGAGGTCGCACTGCCCTCGGCGCGGAACGCTCCGCCGCCAAGCGCCGCGCAGCCCAAGCCGGCGGAGCCCAAGCCGGCGGAGCCCAAGCCAGCGGAGCCCAAGCCCGTGTCGCCGCAGCCGACGTTCACCGCCGCCAAGCCCGGGGAGCGGGCGGTGCCGTCGTTCTCCGCGGCGAACCCCGCGAACCCGGCCCGCCCCGCGCCCCAGGGACGCCCGACGCCGCCGCGTCCCGCCGTGGGGAACCCTCCGTCGTCGAGCCAGCGCCCGGGCTACGGCCAGGGCAACGCGGCCCGGGGCTATCCGCCGCCGAGCCAGGGCAGCACCACGCCGTATCCGGCCTCGAGCGCCCAGTACCGCCCGCAAGCCGGCCAGTCCGGGCAAGCCGGCCAGTCCGGCCAGTCTGGGCAAGCCGGGCAAGCCGCTCCGGGGGCGCAGTACGCGGGTCCGGCGCAGGCCACCCCCGACATCTCCAGGCAGTACCCGCCCGGCTCGGGCGGCGGTTACCGGAAGCTAGGCCGCCAGAGCCCGAGGCGGAAGCTCCTGTGGCCCGTGGCGGGCGTGGCCGTCGTCGCCGCGATCGGTGTCGGCACCGTCCTCGCGCTCAATCACAACAGCAGCCTGGGTAACACCAGCCACGGGGGCAGCACAGGCAGTACCCAGCCGACCACGGTCCCCTCGGTCGAGGACACCAAGACAGGCTTCCTGTCGATCGACGCGCTCAACCACCCGTCCACCGCGCTCCCGGGGGCTGGCTGGACGACCCAGACCGTGACCAAGGCACAGGCGGGGAGCGCCGCCGCCGGATTCTCGATCGACGTGCCGCCCGGCTGGACGCAGAAGCAGGGCGGCAACGGCCTGGCGACCAACTTCATCGGCCCGGGCGACCAGCTACTGGAAGTCGACCTGACCCAGCAGAGCACCACCGACATGCTGGCGGCGGCCACCCAGGTCAGGAACGCGGCGATCAGCAAGTTCCCTGGCTACGTGCAGAAGAACCTGCAAGAGGAGCCCGTCCGGCACGCCCGGGGAGCCGTGTGGAAGTTCACCTGGACTCCCGCGGCGGGACGGCAGAACACGGTGGACGACATCTTCTTCGCGCAGGCGACCCCGGGCGGAGTGCAGGACTACACGATTTACATCAGGTCCCCGTCGAGCACGTTCGGCAGCACGAGCCTGCCGCTTTTCGACAAGATGCTGGCGACCTTCCAGACGGTCCCGGCAAGTTAGCCGAGGCACGGCAAGCGGGGGCCCGCTGAGTAAGCCGGGCCCCCGCTTGCCGTTTCAGCGCTGGCTTAGTACCAGCCGTTGGCTACCTCGTGGTTCCAGGCGCCGCACGGGCTGCCATAGGTGCCCTGGATGTAGCTGAGACCCCAGCGGATCTGGGTCGCCGCGCTGCTCTGCCAGTCCGCGCCGGCCGAGGCCATCTTCGATCCAGGCAGCGCCTGGGGGATGCCGTAAGCGCCGGAACTCGGGTTCTGCGCGGTTACGTTCCAGCCGCTCTCCTGCTGCCACAGGGGCTGCAGGCACGAGAACTGGCTGGTCGACCAGCCAAACTGGCTCAGCATCTGCTCGGCAATCTGCTCCGGCGAACCGGATGGCGTAGTGACCGCGACCGCCTGCGCCGGCTGGGCCTGCTGGGTCGGCTGCGCCGCTGCCTGCTGCGTCGCGGCCTGCTGCGCCGCTGCCTGCTGCGCCGCTGCCTGCTGCGCCGCTG
>DAHWEX010000738.1 GCA_027326205.1 Actinomycetota bacterium | reverse complement strand
GTAACGAGGTCGCCGGCGACCAGGGGTTCGCGGGTTCCCGCGCCAGTCCTTACCATTCATTTCATGGCGGTAGAGGCGGTTATCCTCGACTGGGGCGGCACGATCACGCCCTGGCACGATCTCGATCACGAGGCGCTGTGGCAGGAGATCTGCGCGCCGCACTTCCCGCGCGATCAGGTGTCCGCCGTCGCGGCGGCCATCCGCACGGCGGAACAGGCCGGCTGGCACCAGTGCGAGACCGAGCACCGCAGCACCACGCTGGAGCGCGTCCTCTCCCTGGCCGGGGTGACGCCGCACGCCGAACTGCTTGAGACCTACTTCCGCCTCTGGGAACCGCACACGTACACCGACCCCGACGTGGCCCCGCTGCTGCGCACGCTGCGGGCGCGGGGCATCCGGGCGGGGGTGCTGTCCAACACCATGTGGCCGCGGGCGCTGCACGAACGGGTGTTCCTGCGCGATGACGTGCTCCACCTGATCGACGGGGCCGTCTACAGCAGCGAGATCCCGTGGACTAAGCCGCACCCGGAGGCGTTCCGCGCCGCGATGGCCGCGGTCGGGGTAACCGACCCGGCCGCGTGCGTCTTCGTCGGCGACCGGCCGTATGACGACATCTTCGGCGCGAAGAGCCTCGGCATGCGCACGGCGCTGATCCCGAACGCCACCGTGCCGGCCTACGCGGGCGGGGTTCCGGACGTGGTGATCACCCGCCTGGCCGATCTCGTCCCCTACCTCGGCACCTGGTGACAAGACGTTGTTCGAGGAGGCCGGGGCCGGGTCAGGAACGCCGCCGGGCCGGCGCCGGGCACCGTGACCACGGCCGGAGCGACCACCGCGGCAGGGGCGACCACGGGCGGGTCGCTCGCCGTGTCGCCGGCGTGCCGCCGCGCCGCTCAGCCCGCTGCTCGGCGGCACGCCGACGCTGACGGCCGGCGGCGGTCCCGTCTCGTGGTCAATCGCAGGGGCCGCCAACCCGCCCGGCACGCTGACCGTCTCGCCGCAGTCGGGCGGCCTGAGCGCCGGCGCCAGCATCACGCTGACGATCTCCGTCCGGGGCTGGCCACGCTGGACAGTCGGCTGACGGTGTCGCCGGGCGGCCAGGTGGTGACGGTGGTACTCGGGCTCGGCTACCCGGCGGCGTTCCAGGCCGCCCGGGCGGTCGCTCGCTCGGCCTGCGCGCGCAGGTCACGGGCGGCGCGCGCCGGGTCCTGCGCGCCGTAGACCGCGGAGCCCGCGACGAATACGTCGGCGCCGGCGTCCGCGCACCGCTCGATCGTCTCGACCGACACGCCGCCGTCGACCTGAATCCAGATCTCCCGGCCGTCCGCCGGCCTGCCCGCCCGCCGAGCGGTGAGCATGGCGCGGGTGCGGCGGATCTTCGGCAGCACCATGTCGAGGAACTTCTGGCCGCCGAAGCCGGGCTCCACCGTCATCAGCAGCACCATGTCAACCTCGTCGAGCAGGTCCGCGTAGGGCTCGATGGCGGTGCCCGGGTTGATGCCGAGGCCGCAGCGGGCGCCGGCCGCCCGGATCGCGCGAAGCGTGCGAACCGGGGCCTTCGCGGCCTCGGCGTGGATCGTCACGCTGCCCGCGCCCGCTTCCGCGTAGGCGGGAGCGTGCCGGTCGGGGTCCTCGATCATCAGGTGGCAGTCGATGGGCAGCAGCGCGTGCTTGAGCAGCGCCTCGACGACCGGCAGCCCGAGCGTGAGGTTGGGGACGAAGTGGTTGTCCATCACGTCGACGTGAAGCCAGTCGGCGGCCTCCTCGACGGCCTTCGCCTCGTCGGCGAGCCGGGCGAAGTCGGCGGACAGGATGCTGGGCGAGATCTGAACAGCCATGGCAGTTCCCGAGTGTATTGTGCTTCGGTGCGTCAATGCCGCATGCCCCCCTCAAATGTCACACCCGGTCATTAGCATTCAGCACTGAGTTCGACCACTTCCCCCGCGCGGGGGATCCGGGGGGTGATGGTCGTCGGCCCGGCTAGTGAGGAGGAGGGCCCAGTGCCCGACAACACGGTGCTCGATAACACAGTGCTCAATAACACAGTGCCCGACAACACAGTGAACGCTGATCTTCTTGACCGGGTGCGCAAGCTGCTCGCCAAGGCCGAGGACGAGGGCTGCCCGCCCGCCGAGGCCGAGGCGCTCACCGCCAAGGCGGCCGAGCTGATGGCCCGCTACGGTATCGACCGGGCCCTGCTCGGCGCACTGCACCCGGAGTCCGACAAGCCCGCCGACCGGGTCTTCAGCCTCGACAACCCCTGGGGCGACGTCAAGCGCCACCTGCTCGCGGGCCTGGCGATGGCACTGCGCTGCCAGTGCGTGCAGACCCGCACCGCCGACGGCACCCGGCTGCACGTCTTCGGCTACAGCTCCGACCTGGAGCGCGCCGACATCCTGTTCACCTCCCTGCTGGTCCAGATGGCCCGGGCGCTGGCCGCCCAGTCCGTCCCAGGCGCGGGCGGCGCCGCCCGCGCCTGGCGCCGCTCGTGGATGCTCGGCTACTGCACCGCTGTCGTCACCCGGGTCCGTGCCGCCGAGGAGGCCGCCGTCGCCGCTGCCGCTGACCCCGCCGCGGGCGAGACCGGGCCGTCGGCCGCGCTCGTGCTGGCCGACCGCTCCCTGGTCGTGCGGCGCCAGGTCGCCGCCGCCTACCCCCGGCTGCGCAAGTCCCGCGTCACCTACTCCGGCGGCGGCTACGGCGACGGCTACCGCGAGGGCCAGAAGGCCGACATCGGCAGCACCAAGCTGCGGTCCCGTTCGGCCGGGGCGATCGGCCGCTGACGGCTCCCGTCGCCATCGCGCCGGCGACATCGAACGGCTGCTGCCGAACGAGAGCGACGTCGCGCGGTTCGAACGCGAGACGCGATCCGCCGCCATGACGGATCATCCGGATATCGTGACCGTTTACCCGACGGGAACCTGCGGCGACGCGCCCTTCATGGTGCTGGCGTACCTCGTCCGCGTCGCCCCGAAGCTCGCGCTCCGCCTCGGCGCCCGCGTCCGCTGCCGCATCACCGCCGGGCAGCCCACGGCGAGCCCCGCCGCCAGCGCGGCGCCGGCGGGAGCAGCGTCATCGTCGCCTGCCGAACGGAAGCGCCCAGCGCAGGGGGCCGTCCGCCCGCGCGTGATATAGCGTCCCTGGTATGGAACACGTGAGGCTGGGACGGAGCGGGCTGCAGGTTTCGCGGCTCTGCCTCGGGACGATGACGTTCGGGCTGCAGAGCGACGAGGCGACCGGGTTCGCCATCATGGACCGGGCCGCCGAGGGCGGGGTCGACTTCTTCGACACTTCTGACGCCTACCCCCTGGGCGGAGACCTGTCCACCCGGGGGCGGACCGAGGAGATCATCGGACGGTGGCTGGCCGGCAAACGGGACCGGTTCATCATCGCGACCAAGTGCTTCGTGCCGATGGGGCCGGCGCCGATGGACGGCGGGAACTCGCGCAAGCACATCATGTCCGCCGTGGAGGGGTCGCTCCGGCGGCTGGGAACCGACTACATCGACCTGTACCAGTTGCACGGGTACGACAGGAACACGCCGATCGACGAGACGCTTGGCGCGCTCGACGACCTCGTGCACTCTGGCAAAATTCGCTACATCGGCTGCTCGAACTTTTACACCTACCAGCTGGTGCGCGCGATCGGCCGGTCGCAGACGCTGCGGCTGGCCCGGTTCGACTCGGTCCAGCCCCGGTACAACCTGCTGTTCCGGCAGATCGAGCGGGAAATGCTGCCGTTCTGCGAAGAGGACGGCGTCGGGGTCATCTCCTACAACCCGATCGCGGGCGGGCTGCTGTCCGGCAAGCACAGCAGGTCCGCCGCACCGCCGGAGGGCAGCCGGTTCACGCTCGGGAACGCCGGGCCGATGTACCAGGACCGGTACTGGCACGAGCGGGAGTTCGAGACGGTCGAGGCGGTGCGCAAGCTCGCTGACCAGGCCGGGGTGCCGCTGGTGACGCTGTCGGTCGCGTGGGTGCTGGCGAACAAGGCGATCACCGCGCCGATCATCGGGGCCAGCCGCCCGGAGCAGCTGGACGACTCGCTCGCCGCCGCCGGCTACGCCCTCGACCCCGACCTCAAGGGGCGCCTGGACGACCTCACCTACGAGTACCGCCTAGGCGACGCTCCCCGGTAGGGCGGCGGCTTACATTGGTGCCAGCGCGGCAAGGGAGACGTCGAGTTTCATGCCCCCGCGCGGGCCGTGCGGCGCAGCAGGGCGATGAAAATCGCGTCGGTGCCGTGGCGGTGCGGCCACAGCTGGGCGAAGCGCGGGTCCGCCGCCGCTGCGAACGGGACGTCAGCAAGGACCGCTGGGGCGTCGAGCACCTCGACGCCCGGCACGGACGTGACCAGGTCGGCTACCACGTCGCCGGTTTCCGCCGGGACCGGGGAGCAGGTGACGTAGGCGACCACGCCGCCGGGACGGACGGCGTTCAGGGCCGAGCGGAGCAGGTCGCGCTGGAGGGCGGTCAGCTCCTTCAGGTCGTCCGGCGACTTGCGCCAGCGGGCCTCCGGACGGCGCCGGAGCGCGCCGAGGCCCGAGCAAGGAGCGTCGAGCAAGATCCGGTCGAACGCCGCCTCCGGCCACGGCGGCCGGGTGCCGTCCGCGACGATCACCTCGTGCGGCGGCTGCCCCGGCCCGGTCACCCGGGCCAGCGCGTCCGCGACCAGGGCGGCACGGTGCGGGTGCAGCTCGGCGGCGGTCAGGGACGCTCCCGTCCCGGCGGCGAGGCCGGCCAGCAGGCGGGCCTTGCCGCCCGGGCCCGCGCACATGTCGAGCCACCGCTCGGCCCCGCCTGCGCCGCGGCTGGCGCCGGCCGGGATGTCGAGCGGAGCGCGGGACAGGGCGATCGCGGCCAGTTGGCTGCCCTCGTCCTGAACGGCGGCCGTGCCCGCCGCGGCCAGCGGGGCCGGGTCGCCGGACGCCAGCGTGAAGGCGTACGGGGACCAGCGGCCCGGCTCCGCGTCCGCCGGCATGACGTCCTGCCGGGCCGGGCCGGACGGGAACGTCGCCATGGTGACCCTGGGGCGGGCGTTGCCCGCGGCGAGCGCGGCCGCGAGCTCCGTGAGCGGGCCAGGGCCGGACGGCGGATCATCGCGCTCCTCAGGGTGCTCGCGGCGATCCGGCATTCCGGCTGCCGCCAACCCGGCCGTAGCCTCGGTCTTGCCCCCGGGTGCCGGCCCGGCCGGGGCGTCGGCCGCGCCGCCCAGGGCGGCACGGTAGGCGGCGACGACCCACGGGGGATGGCTGTAGCGGACGGCCAGGTAGCCGTCGTCGCCCGCTGCGCCGCCCGGGGCGACGATGTCCAGCCAGGCGCTCAGGTCACGCGTCGCGACGCGGCGCAGCACCGCGTTCACGTAGCCGGAGACGCGCGGGCCGACCACCGACTTGGCCAGGTCGACCGAGGTGGCGACGGCGGCGTGGGCGCCGACGCGGGTGCTCAGCAGCTGGTGCGCGCCCAGGCGGAGGATGTCGAGGACCGGCGGGTCGAGCTTGGCCAGGGGGCGGTCGCTGCACGCGGCGAGCACCGCGTCGTACGTGCCCTGGCCGCGCAGGGTGCCGTAGGCGAGCTCGGTGGCCAGGGCGGCGTCGCGGCCGGCCAGCCGGCGCTCGGCGAGCAGCTTCGGCAGCAGCAGGTTGGCGTAGGCCTGCCGGCCGCGGACGGCCGCGAGGACGTCGTACGCCGTGCGCCGCGGCAGGTTCGCCCGCCGGGCGGTGTCCCGCCTGGCGGCCGTGGCGCCGTCACCGCCGTCGCGCCTGCCCGTGCCGCCGGCCTCGTCCGCGGCGGCCCCGCTCGCTTCGCCGGGTGCGCCCGTGCCGCCGGACGGCCTGCCGTACCGGCGGCGGGGCCGGTAATTGCCGCTCATAACTCTCCACTTCAAGATCGGCTACCCAAGATCCTTGGCGTTTCGGCCGCCCTGGGGGCCGTAACGCCAAGGATCTTTTCGAAACGATCACGTCAAGCTGGCTGATGCGTCCGGGCGGAGGCCGCGGCCCCAGTCGGCGGCCGGCATGCGGCGCTTACCCGGGGGCTGGACATCTCCGAGGCGGACCGGGGCCGTGCCGGTGCCGACGTAGACGGCGTTGCGGTCGACGCGGAGCTCGCCAGGGGCCAGGCCGGGCGCGCGGGCCTCACCCGGGCCGGCCGCCGGGGACCGGTCGGGACTGGCGAGCAGGCTCGCGCCGGCGGCCAGGGTCACCGGCCAGAGCTTGAGGCGGCCGCCGTCGAACTCGGTCCAGGCGCCGGGGTCCGGGGTGCAGCCGCGCACCTGCCGGTCGATGAGGTGCGCGGGGAGCTTCCAGTCGACGCGGGCGTCGGCGGGGGTCAGCTTCGGGGCGAAGCTGACCCCGTCGGCCGGCTGCGCTACCGCGCGGACCGTGCCGTCCTCGATTCCGTCGAGCGTCCGCACCAGCAGTTCCGCGCCGGCGGCCGCCAGGCGCTGCAGCAGGTCGCCGCTGGTGTCGGTCGGGCGGATCGCCTCGGTGAGGGTGCCGAAGACCGGGCCGGCGTCGAGTTCCTTCACGATCTTGAAGGTGGTGGCGCCGGTGATGTCGTCGCCGCGCAGGATCGCCTGCTGCACCGGGGCGGCGCCGCGCCAGGCGGGCAGCACCGAGAAGTGCAGGTTCACCCAGCCGTACGGCGGGATGTCCAGCGCCGCCTGCGGGAGCAGCGCACCGTAGGCCGTCACCGGGCAGCAGTCAGGCGCGATAGCGCGGAGCTTTTCGAGAAACTCCGGCTCGTTCGGCTTAACCGGCTTCAGCGTCTCGAACCCGAGCTGGCCGGCGAGCTCGGCCACCGGAGAGCGCTGTAGTTTCTTGCCGCGCCCGACCGGTGCGTCCGGGCGCGTGACGACCGCCGCCACCGTGTGCCGGGAGGCGGCTAGCGCGCGCAGCGTGGGCAGCGCGGCGACTGGGGTGCCTGCGAAGACGAGCCGCACCTGCGCGCTCCCTTCCTAAGAGATCCGCTGGGTGGAGTGCGGCGAGACCTTGACCTGCGGGACGGGGATGCCGGACCACTCCGCTTCGCGGATGGCCTTCATCGCCAGCTTGCGCTGCTTCTTGTCGAGCCGGTCGATGAACAAGATGCCGTCGAGGTGGTCGGTCTCGTGCTGAACGCAGCGGGCGAGCAGCTCGGTGCCCTCGACCGTGACCGGGTCGCCGAACATGTTGAACCCGGACGCGACCACGCGGGGCGCGCGCGGCGTCGGGAACTGCAGGCCGGGCAGGGAGAGGCAGCCCTCGTCGTCGTCCTCCTCCTCGCCGTCGAGCGACAGCCGCGGGTTGACGAGGTGGCCGGGCTCGTCGTCGTCCACGTGGTAGGTGAACACGCGCAGGCTGACGCCGATCTGCGGGGCCGCGAGGCCGACGCCGGGCGCGTCCAGCATGGTCTCGGTGAGGTCCTTGACCAGGTTGCGCAGCTCAAGGTCGAAGTCCACTACTGGTTCTGCCTTGGTGCGCAGCACCGGGTCCCCGAACAGCCTGATATCCCTGAGCAACTGGTGTTTCCCTTCACATCGGCGCGCCATGGCTCCGCGACGGCAGCCATTCCCCCTGGCGCACGGTTGGGTTCGATTCTATCGGCGGCGCGGATCGCCGCGGCCTAGAGCAGATCCGGCGGATCGAGCTGGACGCGGGCCCCGCCGCCCTCCTTGCGGGCGCTGCGGCCCGCCTGGGCCGCCTGCAGCGCCTTGGCCAGTGCCGCGCCGTCGCCCCGCCGCGCCCGGATCAGCGCCCTGACCTCGTCAGCCGCCTGCGACGCGGAAGGCGGCTGGTCGAGCGGGACCGGGCCGAGCACCTCGAAGGCCGGTCCGATGCCCTTGATAACGCTGGCGACGGCGGTTGATTCCCCGGTCACCGCGGCCATCCTGACCGCCGGGGGAAAGCCCAGCTCGGCGCGCTCGGCCAGGTCGCGCTCGGCGAACGTGACCGGGTCCCAGCGCACGAGCGCCTGCGTGGCCGCCAGGGCCGCGTCGGCGTGCACCAGCACCGTGCCGCCGGGGCGGACCAGGGCGGCGGCGGCCAGCCAGCGGCGCAGGGTCTCCTCCCCCGCGCGCAGGCTCGGCAGGGAAAGCAGCGCCCAGCCGTCGAGGAGCAGCGCGGCGGCGTAGTCGGCGAGCGGCTCCGCGCCGGGGGTGGCGATCACCAGCGCGGGCTGGCTGGGCACCCGCGGCAGGACCAGGTCGCCGCCCGAGGTGCGGACCTTGACCCCGGGGAAGGCGCGCCCGAGCTCTTCCGCGGTGCGGGCCGCGCCGGTGACGACCGCGCGGAGCTTGTCGTGGCCGCAGCCCTGGCAGTGCCAGCCGCCCGCGTCGGTGGCGAGCGCGCCGCACCAGCGGCAGTCCGGAGTGGCGTCCGGGCCGGCCAGCCGGAGCGGGCCGTTGCACTGTGTCCCTTGATCGCGGGCCGCGGCCGTCCCCGGCTGCCGCGTGCACCGCGCGGGCAGGCGGCAGCGGGCGCAGGCGATCGCGGCTAGGTAGCCGCGCCGGGGGACCTGGACGAGGACCGGACCCGCTGCCAGGGCCTGCCGGGCGGTTCGCAGCGCGAGGGCCGGCAGCCGCGCCGTCATGGCGGCCCCGTCACGGCCGAGGTCCCCCTCGTCCGCGGCCGGCTTGACGAGCGGCGCGAGGGCGCGCAGCGTCTGGCGGTCGGGGCCGAGGTGGCGGGCCCAGCCGGACCTGACGAGCCGCGTCATCTCGGCGGTGCGGGCGAAGCCGCCGATCAGCGCGGCCGCGCCCGCGCGGTGGGCGCGCAGGGCCAGCACCTCCCGCGCGTTGGGGTACGGCGCGCGGGGCTCGGCGTGCAGGTCGTCGCCGTCATCCCACAGCACGACGAGGCCGAGGTCCCTGACCGGGGCGAACATCGCGGCCCTGGTGCCGGCGACGATGCGGGTCTCGCCGCGCAGCGCGGCCAGCCAGCGGCGGTACCGCTCCGCGGGGCCGAGGTCGGCGGTGAGCGTCACGTAGCCGGGCCCCGCCGACGGCAGCAGCGGGTTCGGCGGCGGGACAAGCGCGGCCAGGGCCTCGTCGACGCGGGCCAGGTCACGGGCGTCAGGGACCACGATGACCGCGCCCCGGCCGGCGCTGGCGGCGGTGACGGCGGCCCGGGCGATCTCGTCCGGCCAGGCGGCCCCGGGGAGCGCCGTCCAGGCGGCGCGCGCGGGGCGGCCGGCGGCGACCGCGGCGAGGAAGGACGGCCCCGCCGGGTACCTCGCCCACGGACCGGGGTCCGGGCGCGGCAGGAGGTCGGGCCCGGCCCAGCCGGGCGCCGCCGAGGGGGCCGTCTCCGCCTCGGTGGCCGCATGACGCTGCGGTACCGCCAGCCGGAGCACATCGGCGAGGGTGCCCGCGTACCGGTCGGCGACCGCGCGGGCCAGGCCGGCGATCTCCGCGGTGAGCACTGGTTCGGCGGAAAGCACGCGCTCGAGGTAGCGGAGGGTTCCCTGGTGGTCGCTGTCATCGGCCCGCTCGATCAGGAAGCCGTCGATCAGCATCCCGGCGAACCGGACCCGGACCCGGGCGCCCGGACGCGCCTGGACGGCGAGCTTCTCCGGGACGAGGTAGTCGAACGGGCGGTCGAGGTGAGCCTGCGGCATGTCGACCAGGATCCGGGCGACGGGCTTGTCGGTGGCGGGCCGGTGGGTCCGCGCTTCCCTGGCCCGCTTACCCTTACCCCTGCTATCACCAGGGGTTTTAGCGTCTTTACGCGGCTCTGCGCGGGTCAGCGGGGGGGTGTCCCAGAGCAAGAGGCCTGCTGTGCCCTCGCCCCACTCGTCCGCCATTACTCCGTCCTACCAGATGCGGCACCCGAACTGCGGCCGCAACACGGCAGGGGCGCGGGAAACGTGGGCGGCCGGGCACGGGGAGCCGCAATCACCCGTGCCCGGCCGCTCGCGGGCCAACCGCGCCTGCCCCGCCGAAGCAGGGCGGCTGAGCCGTCCGCGGGTCTTACGTACCAGCCGGGGGTATTTCCTACCCGACCAGGTAGTCGAACTCGCCCGTACGGAGAGCGCTGACCATCGCCCGAACGGCAGAAGCCGGGTAGATAAGGGCGGTGCCCTGCGGGTCGCGCGAGTTGCGCATCGCCACGGTGCCGGCGTCGAGGCGAGCCAGTTCCACGCATGCCCCCTGCGAGTTGCTGCGCTGGCTCTTGCGCCATGCCGCACCTTCCAGCTGGGCGGCGCTGATCCCGTTCTGAATGTCCTGCATGGTTTCTCGTCTCCTGACGGATTTAACCCGGTCCGCTGATTGGCGTGGCGCCGCTGTGGGACCAGAGCGCTGGACCGGCCGCGTCGCGCGCGGCCGACTCCGTGTGGGCTTCCTGGTAAACGTCCCCCGGACTTACGAAACAGAGCTTAGCGCATGCACGTGCATCCGCAAGGTATTTCGCACTTTCATACGCATACGCATTCGGCAAACGCATCTGCACGGCCAGGGCACCGAAGGAGCGGAGGCCCGGCGATTTTCACTCACTTCGCGTAATCATCGCAGGCCATAGCGGGAAAAATCCGATGTGCTAGGACTAGTTGATCTTCACTACCCTGTGACGTCCACGTCATGCACGACATAGATAACCGGCGAAACGTAAGTTCCGCGTAAGGAATTACGCCTTTGAGTAGTTGATCGTGTACAAAACGACGCCAATTTGTGCATGCACAAGGGACCGACCCGGGTAAGAAAACCAGAAGGGCACCCGGTCGGCCGGGTGCCCTTCTGGTGTCAAGCGTGCCGGAGTCGCGGTCCGGCGGTCAGTGCCCTGCTATCACAGCCCTGCCGCGGCCCGCAGGGCGGACGCCCGGTCGGTGCGCTCCCAGGAGAAGTCGGGCTCGGTGCGGCCGAAGTGACCGTAGGCGGCCGTCTGCGAGTAGATCGGGCGGAGCAGGTCGAGCGCGGCGATGATCGCCCGCGGCCGCAGGTCGAAGACCTGGGTGACCGCGTCCTGGATCCGCTCCACCGGCAGCTTCTCCGTGCCGAAGCACTCGATGAACAGGCCCACCGGCTTGGCCTTGCCGATCGCGTAGGCGACCTGTGCCTCGCACCGGTCGGCCAGTTCCGCGGCGACCACGTTCTTGGCCACCCAGCGCATCGCGTAGGCGGCGCTGCGGTCCACCTTGGACGGGTCCTTGCCGGAGAACGCGCCGCCGCCGTGCCTGGCCATGCCGCCGTAGGTGTCGATGATGATCTTGCGCCCGGTGAGGCCGGCGTCGCCCATCGGGCCGCCGATCTCGAACCGCCCCGTCGGGTTGACCAGCAGCCGGTAGCCCTCGGTGTCGAGGTCGAGGTCGGCCAGCACCGGGGCGACGACGTAGTCCTTGACGTCGGGCGCGAGGAGTTCCTTGAGGTTGATGTCGGGGGCATGCTGGCTGGAGACGACGACCGTGTCGAGCCGCACCGGCTTGTCGCCGTGGTACTCGATGGTCACCTGGGTCTTGCCGTCGGGCCGCAGGTACGGAACCTGGCCGGAGCGCCGCACGGCGGACAGCTGCCGGGCGAGCTTGTGCGCCAGCATGATCGGCAGGGGCATCAACTCCGGGGTATCCCGGCAGGCGTAGCCGAACATCAGGCCCTGGTCGCCGGCGCCCTGGCGGTCGTAGTCGTCCGCGCCCTCGCCTTCCCGGTACTCGAACGCGTCGGATACGCCCTGCGCGATGTCGGGCGACTGCGAGCCGATGGAGACCGAGACGCCGCAGGACGCGCCGTCATAGCCCTTGGCCGATGAGTCGTAGCCGATCTGAAGGATCTTCTCGCGGATGATCCCCGGGATGTCAACGTAGGTCTTCGTGGTGACCTCGCCGGCCACGTGGACCTGCCCGGTCGTGATCAGCGTCTCAACCGCGACCCTGCTGGCGGGGTCGTCCTTGATCATCGAGTCCAAGATGGCGTCGCTGATCTGGTCGGCCATCTTGTCCGGGTGGCCTTCCGTTACCGACTCCGAGGTGAACAGCCGACGTGCCACGTGTCATCTCCTGCCCGCTAGTCAAACTGACGCGCAGAGTCTAGCCGCAAGTCGCCGAAGACCGCGCAGGTCAATGACGTAGATCATAGTGAACTGGGTCTATGAGTCCCGGCTGCCCGCGCCGAGGCGGGCGCTCGCCATGGCCAGCACCTCGTCGGCCAGGGCATCCTTCGACCGGCGGGGGATGCCGGTCACCCCGCCGGCGGAGTCCAGCACGACCCATTCATTGTCGCCCGGCCCGAAGCCCTGGCCGTCGCCCACCTGGTTCATCACCAGCAGGTCGCTGCCCTTGCGGGCCAGCTTGGCCTTCGCGGCGTCCAGGTCGGGGTCGGTCTCGGCGGCGAAGCCCACGATCACCTGGCCGGCCGGCCCCCGCTCCGTGCGGCGCCTGGCCAGGTCCGCGAGGATGTCCGGGTTTTCCGTCAGTTCGATCGGCGGCGGCAGGGCACCGTCCTTCTTGATCTTCGCGTCCGCGCGGGTGACCGGGCGGAAGTCGGCGACGGCGGCCGTCATGATGATGACGTCGGCGGAGGCGGCCTCGGCGAGCATCACGGCGTGCATGTCCCTGGCCGAGACGACCCTGATCACCGTGACCCCGGCCGGGCTGGGGAGCTCCACGTTGGCGGCGACCAGCGTGACGTCCGCGCCCTGGGCCACGGCCGACCTGGCGAAGGCGTAGCCCTGCCTGCCGGTTGACCAGTTGCCGAGGAAGCGGACCGGGTCGAGTTCCTCACGGGTCCCGCCGGCCGAGAGCAGCACCTTCCTGCCCGCGAGGGGAAGGCTCCTGCCGTCCCGGGCGGCCGCGGAGGTCCCGCCGTCCCGCAGCACCTTCTCCGCGAGCTCGAACAGGGCGCCCGGGTCGGGCAGCCGCCCCTTGCCGCTGTCCTTGCCGGTCAGGCGGCCGACAGCGGGCTCGACCACGACCGCGCCGCGGGCACGGAGCGTCGCCGCGTTGTGCTGGGTGGCCGGGTGCTCCCACATCTCGGTGTGCATCGCGGGGGCGTAGACGACCGGGCAGCGGGCCGTCAGCAGCGTCGCGGTGAGCAGGTCGTCCGACCTGCCCGCCGCGGCGCGGGCCAGCAGGTCCGCGGTCGCCGGGGCGATGATGACCAGGTCCGCGGCCTGGCCGAGCTTGACGTGGGGCACGTCGGCGACGCCGCTCCACACGTCGGCGGTCACCGGCTCACCGGACAGCGCCTCCCAGGTGGGAGCGCCGACGAAGCGGAGCGCGTCGGGGGTCGGGACGACCCGGACGGAGTGCCCGGACTCCTTGAACAGGCGCAGCAGCTCGCAGGCCTTGTAGGCGGCGATGCCGGCACCGACGCCGAGAATAACCCGCGCCATCCACCTACCCCGATGCTGTGTCGCCTGCCCTTACCTCTGCCCGCCGGGTGCTCTCGCGGCCGCCGCGAAGGCCAGCACGCCCTTTATCCGCTTGTCCGCTTGTCCGCGGGGGTCCGGGGGTCGCCCCCCAGGAGACACCGCGCGAGCTTTCCGGGGAAGGCGGCCGTAGGCCGCCGGCCATCCCTCGCCCGAGCCCGCGCGCCGCTAGCCTTCGGTCTGCTCGACCTTGAGCATGCCCTCACGGGCCTCGCGAAGCGCGATCGACAGCGGCTTCTCCTGCACGCGGGTCTCGACCAGCGGGCCAACGTACTCAAGCAGGCCCTCGCCGAGTTGCGAGTAGTAGGCGTTGATCTGGCGCGCCCGCTTCGCCGCGAGGATCACCAGCCGGTACTTGCTGTCAACGATCTCAAGCAGTTCGTCGATCGGCGGGTTGATGATGCCGTCCGCACCCTGGGTCACAGCCACGTATGAACATCCTCACTCAGTGCTAGTTGCCGTTAATCAACGTTACCATCTGCCGGCACACCTCATCGATCGATGCGTTGACCAGCGTCACGTCAAACTCCCCGGCCGCGGCGAGCTCTTCTCTCGCCACGGCCAGGCGCCGTTCCACGATGTCGGGCGACTCGGTGCCGCGGCCGGTCAGCCTGCGGACGAGTTCGGCCCACGAGGGGGGCTCAAGGAACACCAGCAGCGCGTCGTCCTTGATCGCCTCCCGGACCTGCCGGGCACCCGCCAGGTCGATCTCGAGCAGGGTGGGGAGGCCTTGCTCGATTCTTTTCCACACGGGTTCGGCGGGAGTGCCGTATTTGTTGCCGGCGAACTCAGCCCACTCGAGCAGTTCCCCGGCAGCAACCATGCGGTCAAACTCCGCGCTGTCGACGAAATGATATTCCCGCCCGTCCACTTCTCCCGGCCGCGGCCTTCGCGTGGTAACGGAAACGGAAATCCAGATCTCCGGACTGCGGCGGCGGAGTTCCGCGACGACTGTGCTCTTCCCGACCCCGGAAGGCCCGGAGAGCACAGTCAGCCGCGAATTCCTCCGTACCTCGGGCATAGCGACGCCGGTGGGCGCCGCTTTCCCTTCGGCGTCGGTTCCGCGCGTTTTACCGACGGATGCTTCGGCCATGCCCTCGCACCCGTGACGACCGCGCCGACCGCCCGCCGCGCCGGTTAACGGCTTCAGAGATCCGCACCGAACTCCTGCTCAAGGGCGGCGCGCTGGTTGGCGCCAAGGCCCCGGACGCGGCGCGACTCGGCGATGCCGAGCCGCTCCATGATCTGCTTCGCGCGGACCTTGCCCACGCCGGGCAGCGACTCAAGGAGAGCCGATACCTTCATCTTGCCAATGACGTCGTCGGTAGATCCGTCCTTGATGACTTCGGACAGGGTCACCGCGCCGCGCTTGAGGCGATTCTTAACCTCGGCACGTTCCTTGCGCGCTATCGCGGCCTTCTGCAAGGCCTCGGCGCGCTGTTCGGGAGTGAGGGGAGGAAGAGCCACTCGGGGTCACCTCGGGTTTCGTCGTGAAAAAAGGTTGGACGGGAGGGGAAACTAGCGAGTCAAGCACCTTTCGGCAACGCGAACCTCCGTTTATGTCATCACAAATTTAAATATATTACTCTATACACACGGATCACTACTCAAAGTAGTCAATCTCGGCCCGCCGCCATCTGAGCGCTCTCGCGTAGCGATAGCGGAACCGTGCCGAACGCCTCCTCGAAGGCTCACCGCAAGCAGGGTCAAATGTTCCATTTGTCTGTTTCTACTAGCACCGTACCCCAGTACGCTTCCGCTCGCCCGCGACACGCCGCCCCCCGCTCGCGCAGTGGCAGCGAGCGCATGCCGATGGCCGTCCCCGGCCGCCGCGCGCGGACAACGAGGGGCCCGCCGCGGCCGGCCGGCGTGTCCGGGCGGCCCTCCCGCCGGGTCGCCGCCTCAACCATACACGCGGCGACGAAGCCCGGACGTACCGCCGCAAAGACCAGTTCACCGACCCCGCCGCCGAGCGGGGAACCCGGCGCGGCGGCGGGGTCACCCGGGGCCGGCGCGCCACGGCCGCACCGCGGCGGGGACCCGGCGCGGGTACGCCGGCCCGTGGCCGCCGCACCGGGCCACTGGGGTGACTTATGTGTTTTATGGTGATTTACCACTGACTTTTTCATATTCCACGGCGATCAGGGTTCGACGACTCCCAGAAGGCCATTTTACCCAACGCAGCCTTCCGATCACAGGGCAGTCGGCATGAATCGTCGCAGGTAGAGTTTGCCGCGCCGAACATACCTACGGTCAAACAGGCCACCCTTGTTGCCAGTGTGACCGATGCGCTCTGCCTCGGTTCCCGGAACGCGGAATTCCGGCACTCAAAACCAGGAAACGCACCCTAGCGCCAAACCGGTGCGGGCGGCCGTCTCCGGGTTTAGCCCCCGGGCAAGATCACTTCACGCGCGGACCAGTTACGTGGCGGGGACGGCGCGGCGCAGGGAGGCCGCGATCGCGGCCGCGGCGGCCCCCGGGTCCGGGGACTTCGTGATGGGGCGCCCGATCACCAGGAGGTCGGCGCCCGCCTTGAGCGCCTCCTCCGGGGTGGCGACCCTGGCCTGGTCGTCGCTTGTCGCGCCCGCCGGGCGGATGCCGGGGGTGATGAGGAGGATTCCGGGTCCTACCTCGGCGCGGACGGCCGAGACCTCCTGCGGGGAGCAGACGAGCCCGCGCGCGCCCGCCTTGACGGCCAGCGCAGCCATCCGGCGCACCGCGTCACTCGCCGAGCCGTCCATGCCGAGTTCGGCGAGGTCCTTGTCGCCGATCGACGTCAGCAGGGTCACCCCGGCCACGATCGTGTCCGGTGCGGCCGCGACGGCCGCCTTGATCATGTCCGTCCCGCCCGCCGCGTGCACGGTGAGGATCTCCGGGCGCAGCTTGGCGACCGCGCGGGCGGCGCCCGCCACGGTGTTGGGGATGTCGTGCAGCTTCAGGTCGAGGAAAACCCGGACGCCGCTCCCTCCGCGCACCGTCGCCACCACCGCGGGCCCGTACCGGAGGTACAGCTCAAGGCCGATCTTGACGGTGGATACGTACGGCGTGACGAGCGTCGCCCAGTGCGCCGCGACGTCGATGTCCGGCGCGTCAAGCGCGACGGCGACCGGTGCCAGCCTCTGCACGCCAGCCTCCCCTCGTAGTGGGCGCCCGGCTATGACCGGAACGGTTTCTTCCACTGGTCTACCCGATGACGAGCTCCACTGCCCGGCTACCGGTGGATCCGGCGGCCAGGCCTCCTGCGGGGTTACCGCCGCGGCCGCCGCGGCGACGGCACGGGTGGCGCGCTCGGTGAGCGCCGCCAGGCTGCCGCGCAGCCCGGTGCGCTCCTGCCGGCTACGGGCGGCCGCGAACCGCGCGTTGAGTGCCTGCTGCTCCGCTTTGAGGTCCTGGTGCGCGCTGACCAGTTCGGCCAGGTCCGCCGGCATGGTGAACGTGCGCGCGTGACCGCCGTTGCCCGCCGCTGCCGTCATCAGCCCCACGATGAGGCCGCTCAGGTCGTGGACGAGGCCCGCGAGCTCCGCGAGGAGGTCGGACAGCTCGGTCAGCTCCCGCAGGTCGGCGGCGGAGACCCGGCCGCCCGCCCCGTCCCCGGCGCCGTCCCCGCCCGCCCCGTCCCCGGCCGCGCCGGCGCCCGGGGCCGCCGCCGCGCCATGGGGGGCCTGCAC
>DAHWEX010000733.1 GCA_027326205.1 Actinomycetota bacterium | reverse complement strand
AGCGACCAGCCGCGCGCCATCCGCTCCTTGCGCATCTGCTTACCGAAGTACATTGCCGGATTCCGGCCGACATTTTCTGCCATGACAAGAAGGTTGCCACGATCCAGCGCAATGGTCACGCATCGTCGCATCATAGTCACGCGTGTCCTGCTGTCGTCGCAGTGTGTCAACCGCCCCCGACCGCGAACGACAGCGGGACACGTCACAGATCCCGATCAAGAGCAGGCAGGCCATGAGGGACCGAGACGACTTTACGCGGCTGGACGACTCCGCTCTGCTCGCGCTGCGGGCTGAGATGCGCGCCGAGTTGGAGCGCCTCGCTCCGCACTCACTGGGCCACGCAGCCCTGTCCATCGGGGCAGACGAGGATGGCCGGGCGGCCTGCTGGCCGCCCGGCCATCGGTCGTCCGCTATGTCGGGCCGCTCAGCCGTCGGACTGGCCGGCATCCTGGGGGTTGAGTTCCTCGGGGAGGGCCGCCCGGGTGGCGGTGACGTCCTGGTCGGCCGGGCCGGTCGCGGCGGCTGCCTGGGAGTCGGCCACCTCGGCGGCTTCGCCCGCGCCGGTGGGGGTCGCGGTCGCGGCCGGGGCGCTCCACTGCCGCAGTTCCACGCTCGGGATCAGCCAGGTGGCGAGGAACCCGAGCAGCGCGATCGGTGCGGCGATGAGGAACACGGTCTGGATCGACTCCGCGTAGCCGGCCACGAAGCCCGCGTGCACCACGGCGGGCAGGTGGACGAGCGCCGCCGGGGTGGCGTCGGAGGCGCTGAAACCGGACGGCAGGCTCACCCCGTGCAGGTGGCTGGCCAGGTTGCCGACCAGCACGTTGGAGAAGATCGCGCCGAAGATCGCGGTGCCGAACGAGCCGCCGATCGAGCGGAAGAACGTGGCCCCCGAGGTCGCGACGCCCAGTTCGCTGTGCGGCACGCCGTTCTGCACGATGATCACCAGCACCTGCATGACGCCGCCGAGGCCCATGCCGAGCACCAGCATGGACAGCGCGTCCTGCAGCGTCGAGGACGAGGGGCTCATCAGGTGCAGCAGGAACAGGCCGATGACCATCAGCCCGCTACCCGCGATCGGGAAGAAGCGGTACCTGCCGGTGCGCGCGATGACCTGGCCGGAGGTGATCGAGACGAGCAGCAGCCCCGCCATCAGCGGCAGCAGGTACACCCCGGAGATGGTCGGCGAGATGCCCCGCACCACCTGGAAGAAGGCGGGCAGGTAGGTGATCGCGCCAAACATGCCGAAGCCGACGATGAAGCCGACCACGCTGGTCACCGAGAAGACGCGCGTGCTGAACAGGTGCAGCGGCAGGATCGGCTCGGCGGCGCGCCGCTCGGCCAGCAGGAACAGGACGATCAGGACCGCGCCGGCGATGCCCAGGAGGTAGATCGGGGCCGACGCCCACCGGTAGGTGGTCCCGCCCAGGCTGGTCAGCAGGATCAGCGAGGTGGCCGCGAGCGACAGCAGCACGGCGCCGAGGTAGTCGATCCTGTGGTGCACCCGGCGCAGCTGGCCGGGCACCTGCAGGGCCACCACGACAAGCGCGATCGCGCCGATCGGGACGTTGATGTAGAAGATCCAGCGCCAGCTCAGGTTGTCCACGAAGACCCCGCCGAGCAGCGGCCCGATCACACTGGCCACGCCGAAGACCGCGCCGAACAGGCCCTGGTACTTGCCCCGCTCGCGGGGCGAGACGATGTCGCCGACGATCGCCTGCGCGCCGACCATCAGGCCGCCGGAGCCGAGGCCCTGCACCGCGCGGAAGGCGATGAGCATGACCATCGAGTTGGCCAGGCCGGACAGCACCGAGCCGACGAGGAAGATGACGATCGCCGCCTGGAAGAAGACCTTCCGGCCGTACTGGTCGCCGAGCTTGCCCCACAGCGGGGTGGACACGGTGGTGGCGAGCAGGTAGGCGGTGACGACCCAGGCGATGTGCGAGCCGCCCTTGAGGTCGCCGACGATCGTCGGCAGCGCGGTGGACACGATCGTCTGGTCGAGCGCGGCGAGGAGCATGCCGCACATCAGCGCGCCGATGATGATCAGGATGCGGCGGCGGCCGAGTCCCGGCAGGGCGCCGCCGGCGGCATCCGCCTGGGGGAGCCGCGGTCCCTCGGTGGGGGCGGGGGTGGCTGAGGCCATCAGTGAGTGTCCTTCCTGTTCGCTGCCGTGGTCGCCGTGGTCACGTTCGCCGTGATCCGGCGCAAGTCGCTGTCTTCCGGGAACCCGTCAGCGAGCGTCTTAAAGGCCTGGTCAATGACCTGGCCAAGCGGGATCGCGCCGCCGCTGCCCGCCCAGAACGTCAGGCAGGCGCGGACCATGCTGACCGAGGCGGCGGCCAGTATCCCCGGGTACGGGTCGGTCTCCTGGTCGGCGCCAAGGCGCGCGGCCAGGCCCTCGGCTATGGCCCGCTCGATCATCGACATCTGCGCCGCGTGGGCCGCGCGGACGTGCGGGTCGGTGCGGGCCACCTTCATCCGGCGCACCCACTCGGCCGGATCGCCGCCAAGCGAGCGGAGCTCGCTCGCCATCGCCTCCGAGTCCTGCGTGAGCACCAGGCGCAGCGCGTCGCGGGCCGGCTGGCCCGGCACCGCGCTGACGATGGCGGCGCGTAGCGCGGCCGCCCGGTCCGAGTCGCCGCCGAAGAGCACGGCCTCCTTGGAGGCGAAGTAGTTGAAGAACGTGCGCGGTGACACCTCCGCCGCTTCCGCGATGTCTTCCACGGTGACGTTGGCCAGGCCACGCTCGGCGACCAGCTCAAGCGCGGCCCGGCGCAGCAGCAGGCGGGTGGCCAGCTTCTTGCGCTCGCGCAGCGAGACCGGCGGCCCCGTGACCGGCGGCCCCGTGACCGGCGGCGTGCTGGCGACTGTCATGATGCACTCACCGAAACCTTGCACCCCATCCAAAGTTGCACTCTCGGCATGATTGCAGTGCGTGCAACAAAGAGCCGGGCAGGCTTGTTCCCGCCGCCGGGACAGTACCCGGCTAAGTCCCGGAAATGGGACGCGCTACCGTCCCGGGCGTTCCGGCCGGGGGGCGATCAGCAGGGTCTGCGCACCGGTGCCGAGCGGGCCGCCGGTATCGGAAAGCACGGAGGTGGCGAGGCCGGCGCCACCCGGGGAGATCGCCGTGTGGGCGTCCAGGCAGATCCACTCCCCCCGCGGTTCCCGGTGCAGGTGCACGGTGAGTTCCGGGTTGATGAAGTGCCAGCGGTTCATGTCGATCTCCCAGGAGACCCCGTTACCGCTGTCGGCGGTCATCAGCAGCCGCTCCAGCGGGCTGGTTTCCTCGTCGGCGACGAGCGGGTAGCGCATCCGGCACCAGACCGCCGTGGGCCCGGCACCGTGCCAGCCGCCGCGCATCACCCGCCACTCGATGGCCGCCAGCGCCCCGTCCGCCCAGCTACGCGGCCGGCGCATGGTCGGGTAGTCCTCCGGCGGCCCCTCGGGCCCTGGCTGCCGGGCGGGCACCGGGTCCGCCCCGGTCCGCAGCACCCGCCAGGCAGACGCCCGGGCCACCTCGCGCCCGTCCGCGCTCGCGCTGGCCTCAAGCAGTTCCACGCTGCGGCCCGGGCGGACCACCCGCGCCGCGACGCTGATCTCACCGACCGGGATCGGGCGCAGGATCTCGCAGGTGAACCGGGCGATCATCATGTCCGGCCGCCGCTCGCGCTCTTGCATGGCCCGGCCGAGCAGCGCGCTCGGCGGTCCGCCGTGCTGGGTCCGGGAATCCCATGGCCCGGTCGTGTGCACCGTCGCGAGCCACCGGCCGTCTCCGAGCGGGACGTAAAAGCTGTCTGCCATCCAACGAATGCTACTGACTGGTATGCGAGCGCCACTAGCGCCTTAGCCACGCCCCGTGCACGGAACTAGCATGAGAGGCATGTTCAACGGGCTGCTGTTCTTTCCTGTCACGCCGTACCAGAGCGACGGAGAAGTTGACCTCGCCGAACTCGCCGAGCACGTCAAGCGCGGAGTCGATGCCGGGGCGGGCGGCGTGTTCGTCGCCTGCGGCACCGGGGAGTTCAGCGCGCTGGAGCCGGACGAGTACCGCGCGGTCGTCGCCGCGGCCGTCGAGACGGTCGCGGGGCGGCTTCCGGTCTTCGCCGGGGCCGGCGGCCCGGTGTACACCGCGCGCCGGTTCGCCGACCGGGCCAAGGACGGGGGCGCGGACGGGATCCTGCTCCTGCCGCCCTACCTGACCGAGGCCACGGGCGAAGGCCTCGTCGACTACGTGCGCGCGGCCACCAGGGAAGACCTCCCGGCCATCGTCTACAACCGGGCGAACGCCCGCTTCGCGGAGGACAGCGCCGTGGCGGTCTCCCGGCTGCCGCAGGTGATCGGGTTCAAGGACGGGGCCGGCGACCTGGACCTGATGATCCGGATCGTGCGCGCGGTCCAGGACGCGGGAACCAGCGAATCGTTCTTCTTCTTCAACGGGATGCCAAGCGCCGAGGTGACACAGCGCGCCTACCGCGCCATCGGCGTGCCGCTCTACTCCTCGGCCGCCTTCGCGTTCGCGCCGCGGGTCGCGCTCGCCTACTACAACGCGCTCGAGCGCGACGACCAGGCGACGCTCGACGCGCTCGAGCGGTCGTTCTACCATCCGCTCGCGCGGCTGCGGGCGAAGGGCACCGGGTACGCCGTTTCGCTGATCAAGGCGGGCGTCGAACTCGCCGGGCACCCCTGCGGCGGCGTGCGCCCGCCGTTCACCGCGGTGCGGCCCGAGCACCGGGAAGAGCTCGCGGGCATCCTCGCGGCCGGCCTGGACGCCCTGGACGCCCTCGACGCCCGAGGCGGGGAGGCGGGATGACCGGGGCCGTCCGCATCACCGGCGTCACGATCACGCCGGTCGCGTTCGCCGACCCGCCGCTGCTGAACTCGGTCGGCGTGCACGAACCGTTCGCGCTGCGGGCCATCGTCGAGGTCGCCACCGACGCGGGCCTGGCCGGGCTCGGCGAGACCTACGCGGACGAGCAGCACCTGGCCGCGCTGCATGCCGCCGCCCGGGCGATCACCGGCGCGGACGTCTACCACACCGAGGAGATCTACCGCCGGGTCCAGGCCATCGCGGCCCCGGAGACCATGATCGCCTCCGGCCTCATCGGGCACAGCGCGGCGACGGACCGGGTCTTCTCCCCCTTCGAGGTCGCCTGCCTGGACATCCAGGGCAAGGCGGCGGGCCGCCCGGTCGCCGACCTGCTCGGCGGCGCGGCCCGGGACCGGGTGCCGTTCTCGGCCTACCTCTTCTACAAGTGGGCCGGGCATCCCGGCGCGGAGCCCGACGACTGGGGCGAGGCGCTCGACCCGGACGCGATCGTCGCCCAGGCCAAGCGGATGACCGACGCCTACGGCTTCACCGCGATCAAGCTCAAGGGCGGCGTCTTCCCGCCCGCACAGGAGATCGAGGCGGTCAGGGCGCTGCGCGAGGCCTTCCCCGGCCACCCGCTGCGGCTCGACCCGAACGCCGCCTGGACCCCCTACACCTCGCTCAAGGTCGCCAGGGAACTCGACGGCGTCCTTGAGTACCTGGAGGACCCGACGCCGGGCATCGACGGCATGGCCGCCGTGGCCGGGCAGGCGCCGATGCCGCTGGCCACCAACATGTGCGTGGTGGCCTTCGCGCACATCCCGGCCGCCGTGCGCGCGAACGCGGTCCAGGTGATCCTGTCCGACCACCACTACTGGGGCGGACTGCGCCGCTCGCAGGCCCTGGCCACGATATGCGAGACGTTCGGCATCGGGCTGTCCATGCACTCCAACTCGCACCTGGGCATCAGCCTCGCCGCGATGGTGCACCTGGCCGCCGCGGTCCCCAACCTCAGCTACGCCTGCGACACGCACTGGCCGTGGAAGACCGAGGACGTGGTGGCCGGCACCCCGTTCACCTTTCAAGGCGGCTCGCTCGCCGTGCCGCAAGGCCCCGGCCTCGGCGTGGACCTCGACCCGGACGCCCTGGCCCGGCTGCACGAGCAGTACCTGGCCTGCGGCCTGCGCAACCGCGACGACACCCGCTACATGCAGCGCTTCAACCCGGCCTACGAGCGCAAGTCACCGCGCTGGTAACGGCGGGGGGCGCGGCGCGGCAACGGCCCGTTCGGAAAGACTGAAGATCATGCCGAACGGGTCGTTGCTTCGCCCTCCGCGCCTCGTTTCACCGCTCGCGCCGGACCGTGCCATATGGTGAAATGTCCGGCATGTCGCGGCGCGCAGCGCCCGACATGCCGGACTCGCGGATGCCGGACTCGCGGATGCCGGACTCGCGGATGCCGGACTCGCGGATGCCGCTTGCCCGCGGCCGCCCTAGGCCTGCTTGTCCACGGACGCGCGGTAGATCTCCTCGACCGACGACTCGAGCGCGGCGCCGAACTCCTCGTCGGTCTGGCCTTCGGTCAGCCCCTCGAGGAGGGCGCGGGAGAAGCTGGCGATCAGCGCGGGGTCGCGCGCGAGCAGTTCGCAGGCCTCGGCCCGGTCGTAGCCGCCGGACAGGGCCACGATGCGCAGCACGCGCGGATCGGCGGCCAGTTCGCCGTACCGGCCGACCTGGGTCGGGATGGTGAGCTTGAGCATGACCCGGGCATCCGCGGGGAGCGCGGCGACGCGCTTGGCGATGGCGTCGTGCAGCATCGTTTCCGCCTGCTCCTTGTGCGGGCTCGCGATGCTGACCTCGGGCTCGATGATCGGCACCAGGCCCGCGGCGCGGATCCGGTCCGCGTAGTCGAACTGCTGGTCCACGACCGCGGCGATGCCGGCCTCGTTGGCGTCCTTGATGAACGACCGCATCTTGGTGCCGAAGATCCCGTGCCTGCCCGCCAGCGCAAGCTGGTCGTCCAGGCTGTCGATCGGCTTCATGAGCTGCACGTCGTCCCGCTCAGCGGCGAGCCCCAGGTCCACCTTGAGGAACGGGACCACGTGCTTCACCGACCACAGGTACCGCGCCGCGGGCAGGCCGTCGACCGTCCGTTCCACCGTCTGCAGGAATAGGATCGCGGCGAGAATCCGCGAGCCGTCGAACGCGGCGTTCGTGATGACCCGCGTCCGCATCGCGTGGACGAGGCCGAACATCTCATCGGCGGACGTGTACCGGTCCCGCCCGATGCCGTACAGGGCGAGCGCGTGCGGCGTGCTGCCGCCGCTCTGGTCGAGCGCGGCGAAGAAACCGCGGCCGGTCCTGACCTTCTCGAACTGTTCAGTGTTCACCTCTCCGGATTCTGTCACCCGGGGAGGAAGCCGGCCAGCGCGGCCTGTTTTCGCAGTAAGCCGCCGTGCCGGAGGCGCGCTGTTCAGGCGTGCGGCAGGTGACCCCGCGGGCCGTCTTGCAGGTCAAGCGTGAGCGCGATGGAGCGGCGGATCTCGTCGCTGATCTTCCGGTTCCGGTACAGCTCGTCCAGTTTGGCCCGCTGCGCGCGGACCAGTTCGTGGCGCAGGTCGCTGGTGTGCGGCACGGTGCCGTCATCGTCGCCGAGTGCCGCCCGCACCCGCTCCAGGCGCAGCTCGAAGAGCTGCCGGTACACGTTCGCCGTGTCCTCGTCGACGTCGCCGTTCTCGGCGAGCTCGTCGAGCCGGGCCAGGCCGGCCTCGGTGACCCGCTGGCGGGCCACCGCCTCGCGGCGCCGCTGCTCGTCGCCCTGGGCGAGGCCGAGCACGCCGAGCAGCGGCCCGAGCGTGAGTCCCTGGCCGACCAGCGTCACGATCACCACGACGGCGGCGAGGAAGACCAGCGCGGGCCGTTCGGTGAACGGGCGCCCGGCCGCCGTGAGCGGCAGGGTTAGCGCGATGGCCAGCGAGATCGCGCCGCGCATGCCGCCCCAGCCGATGACCAGCCGCTGCCGCCAGGGCCCGCGCACGTAGCCGGAGTGCCGGCCGGGGATGGACCCGATCAGCGGCGACACCACCAGCTCCCAGGCCAGCCTGATCACCACGACCGCCGCGACCACCGCGGCGGCCGCGCCCGCCAGCCACGCCACCGAGTATCCGTGGGACAAGTGGCCGACGACCGAGCGCAGCTCCAGGCCGAGCAGCACGAACAGCGCCGACTCGAGCAGGAAGATCAGCGTCCGCCAGAACATGACGCCGCTGACCCGCGAGGCCGCCTGGAGCATGCCTTCGGTGCGGGTGCCCAGGTAGATCCCGGTCACCACGGTGGCGAGTACCCCGGACACGTGCAGTTCCTCGGCGGGCACGTACGCGACGAACGGGGTGATCAGCGTGATCAGGATCTGGACCGAGGGATCGCGGACGTAGCGCCGGACCCGCCCGATGACCAGCGCCACGACCAGCCCGTAGCCGACGCCGCCGAGCACGACCTCGGCCAGCCGGGTCACGGCGTACCCGAACGTGAACGGGTGCGCCATCGCCTCGACCGCCAGCCCGAACGCGGTCAGCGCCACCCCGTCGTTGATCAGGCTCTCGCCCTCCAGGATCGTCACGACCCGGGTCGGCGCGCCCAGCCGGGTCAGCACCGAGGTCGCGGCGACCGCGTCGGTCGGCGCCACCGCCGCGGCGAACGCGAGCGCCCCGGCCCAGCCGGCCTCCGGCAGCACCAGCCGGGTAACCGCGCCGACTCCGATGATCGTCACCGCGGTCGCGCCGACCGCCAGCGCGGTGATCGGCACCGCGTTCTCCCGGGTCTCCCGGGGTGCGCTGAAGAACGCGGCGTTGTATATCAGGGGCGGCAGGAACAGGAAGAGGACCAGGTCGGGCGGCAGGTCGATGTTCGGGACCTGCGGGATGAGGCTGGCGAGCACGCCCAGGATGACCAGGACAATCGCCTCGGGCACGGCCAGCCGGGTGGCCGCGACCCGGCCGACGATCATCACGATGGCGATCGCGACCACCAGCGTGAAGAGTTCGTACTCGCCCACGGGCCTCCCCCCTGAACCGTTCGCCGTAACGGGGCGCTACTTAAGCAACTACCCGGCCTTCGCCCCGGGTTCCCCGCTCAACGTGATCGCGGCGGGCGTCGTCTACCAGGGTGAAGGCAAAATCCAGGAGGCCCAAATCAGGAGGTTGGGTGGACGACGCGCAGGAACGTGCTTTTGAGGAGTTCATAGCCGAGTCCGGTGATTCACTGCTGCGGCTGGCGACGCTTCTCACTT
>DAHWEX010000724.1 GCA_027326205.1 Actinomycetota bacterium | reverse complement strand
TCATATAGTCATGATAGCTCGTCTATGACTACTTAAACTTATTATCGCCTCATCGCCTCATCGAGATCGCGCTACCGGGGCAGGACCTCGAAGCTGTGCGCCGTCGATCGCCTTGTTGTTGTCATCGCGCCTCAGCGCGATCCAGATGGCGCGGCGCTGGAACCGTCCCTGGCCCGGTGTCCGCAGGTCACCTTTGATCTTGATTCGCGCCGGACACACCGCTCTCCGCGGCGACGTAGAAGGTGTCAAGCTCGCGGCGCTCCCTGCTCAGTCACGGTGGGGCGCCGTCTTCTGGCTGCCGCGGTTGGCGGCGCCGGCGGCTTTACCCAGAAGTGCCGAAGTTGCAGTGGTGCGCCGCGTCGGGCCAGGAGTACCAGTTGTAGGCCGCGTTCTGCGGTGGGGTGTTCATCCACCAGTCGTAAACCCATACGTAACGGCCGAGGCCGGCGTCCCAGGAGAAGTCCCAGGTCCTGCTCGGCACGTTGGCCGCGTTGTACTTCCCGTCTTCCTGCGGTCCGTCGTTAGCCTGGCAGACGACCCACAGGGTGGTCCCGTTCGGAACGGAGCGGACGATGCTGCCGCTGAGGGCCGGGCTGTTCGTCCACTCCGACAGCGAGTTGTCGGGCGTCCCGGTTACCTGGTACGGGGCGGCGCCGGTACAACTCGGGAACGGCGAGCAGACGCTGGCCAGGGCCGGCGAGGCCGAGCCGATCCCGAGCAGGCCCGCCGCGAGGGCCAGGACCGACAATGCGGCGAGGCGTGACCGCGGCCCAGGGAGCCGTTCGCGTTTTGCCGCCGACAGTACGGTCGTGAATCTCGATTTGGACTGCCTCATTGGTGATTACTCCTTAGAAAGTGCCGGGAACTGCGAAACTCCATGTCCCCTCCGCCTTGCGGCCCTCCACTGCCTTCCTGAGTCGCAGGCAACCATGGTGCGGACGTCTTCGCATCGGCCGCGAACAAGGAGCGAACAACGAGCGACGTCCAGCCGGGCCGGGCGGCGTCCGGCGGACTCGACCCTCCCGGCGCCTTTCCTCCGGCTCCCGCCTGTGCAAGCGTGAGTCATTGGCCGAGCCTTCTTGAGTGGAAACGGGGAGCCGTGGCAATTGAGCACGATCAATCAGCAACCGATCGAAATGGCGGCACGGCGATCGCTGGGCTGACGCTGGAACTGCGGCGCCTGCGGGAATCACGCGGGCTGACGCAGCAGGAAACGGCGAAACGGCTCGGCCTGAGCGCGCGCAGCGCGGTCGCCGACTACGAGTCAGGACGGCGCAGGCCGCCAGCCGACATCTTGGCCGCCTACGAGGGCGCGTTCCAGCTGGAACCGGGAACCCTGCGGCGCCTGCGCGACAGTGGCCTCGCTGAGCAGGCCGAGCAGAGATACGTGTCGGCGCTGGCCGGGCTCGCCGCCGTGGAGAACCACGGAAGCGGTTCGCCCGCGGTGACCGCGCCGGAGGTGACCGCGCCGGCGGTCACCGCGGATACCCGCGGCACGCGCGTCCGCCTGCGCCGCAGGCTGGGCGGCCCGGCCGCGCTCTTCCTGATCTGCACCACGCTGGCCGGGTCGGCGGCAACCGTGAGCGCGCCGGCGCTCCGTCTCGACCCGTCCTGGACCCAGAGCACCCAGAACGTCACCGACCACGTCGAGCCCTTGTCATCGCCCGAGCCGATGGACGGCGATGACCCCAGGGCACGCGACTGCTACGCGGACGCGGTCACCGAACTGACCGCGCCGATGCACCTGCCCGGCGGCGCGGTGTTCGGCACCCTGCGGCTGCGCCACTCCGCCCACTGCGGCGCGAGTTGGGGTTCGGCCTACTACGCCAACCCCGACCTCTACACGATCCGCATCATCGTGCACCGTCCCGCCGACGGCGCCGAGATTGTTTTCGACTGGAGCAACAACACCCCGCCTGGCAGCTACAGCGACATGCTCTCGACCGGCTTGGGCTGCGTCTGGGTGGAGGCCGTGGTCATCACGCCCACAGGGACGTCCGCGCCCGCCCGCACCGGGTGCTCGACGTAACTCTCCCGATGCACTCGCCGAGGCGCCCCCGTGGCCCAGCGTCTGTCCGACCCACCCGGTATAACCGGGCCATGGCTCTGCACTGGAAACTCGTCATCGACGCACGGGACGCGTCCGCGCTCGCGGACTTCTGGGCCGCCGCCCTGGAGTACGAGGTCGAAGACCCGGGCGCGCTCATCGAGCGCCTGCTGGCCGCCGGGCACCTGAGCAAGGACGCGGTGGCCGAGCACCACGGTCGCCGCGTCTTTCGCGGCTACGCCGCGATCCGCCATCCGGACGATCCGTTCGACGAGTTCAGCGGCACCGGCCACGGCCGGCGGCTGCTGTTCCAGGACGTGCCCGAGGGCAAGACGGCGAAGAACCGCCTGCACATTGACGTCCACGCCGGGACCGGCGGCCTGGACGAACTGGTGACCCGCCTTGAGTCCCTGGGCGCCACCCGCGTCCGCGCGGTCGACAAGGGGCCGGCCGGGCGCTGGTGGATCATGCGGGATCCCGAGGGCAACGAGTTTTGCGCCGCCGGTTAAGCTTTTTATTTAACCTGTCTGCCTGCGGGTCTCT
>DAHWEX010000708.1 GCA_027326205.1 Actinomycetota bacterium | reverse complement strand
CGGTCCCGGACGCCTCGCCTGACGAGCCGCTGCTCGGCGACGCCGCCGGGCTGCGCGCCCGCTGGCAGCGGGCGCAGGCCGACTTCGTCGACGACCCGCGGGAGGCGGTGGGCGACGCCGCCGACCTGATCGAGCAGACGGCGCAGGCCCTCGTCGGCGCGCTGCGCCAGCGTCAGCGGCAGCTGCGGGTGATGTGGGAACGCGGCCCGGACGCCGCCGACCCCGGCGACGGCGCCCCGGCGGCGGGCGCCGCGGACACCGAGCACCTGCGGCTGATGATGCAGCGCTACCGTGCCCTGTTCAACCAGCTCTGCCCCTAGTGAGGGGCGGCGGCCCGCCCCGGAGACCCGCCCCTCCCCGTACGCCTTACGCGGCGAGGGAGCGGTTCCGCGATGGCCCGCAACCTGTCCGCGGACTGACCGTTAACCGCGGCGCCGGTCACATCCGGTCGGACGGCCCCAGGACGCGGCCAGGTAAAGCACCGGCCCGTTCGGAGGGACATTGACTGTTACCTTGACTAGCTCGCTATGCAGGACGGGCCGAGGAGCTGCTTGAGGTCCGCGTGCAGGGCCGGGCCGGGGGTGACCCGGAGCTTGTCGTCGAGGCGGACGACCGTGGTCTTCTGGTTGCCGCGCAGCCGCAGGTGCACCTCGGTCGTGCCGGGATGGGTGCGCAGGACCTCGCGGAGCTGCTCCACCACCGGGGGGACGCACTTGGTGACCGGGAGCTGCAAGACGACCGGGGCCGCGCCGTCCGCGCCCGTGGTGAGGTCGGGGATCGTCATGTCCATGGCGATGAGCTTCGGCACGTCCTCGCGGCGGTCGACCTTGCCCTTGACGATGACGATCGCGTCGTCCGCGATCGCCGTCGCGTAGAGCTGGTAGCTGTTCGGGAAGAACAGCACCTCGATGGCGCCGCCGAGGTCTTCCAGGGTCGCGGCGGCCCAGGTGTCGCCCTTCTTGGTGACCTTGCGGGTGACACCGGACAGGATGCCGCCGATCTTGACCATCTGGCCGTCGTTGCGGCCCCCCCGGTCCAGTGGGCGGTCGTCGTCCTCCTCGCCGTCCTCGGCGGTGGCCATCAGCTCGGCGACCGAGATGTCGGTGCCGTTCGCGATGAGGTGCTCGATGCCGAGCAGCGGATGGTCGGAGACGTACAGGCCGAGCATCTCCCGCTCGAAGTTCAGCCGGGTCTTCTTGTCCCACTCGGCGTCGGGGACCGCGACCTCGAACGCCGCCTCGGCCTGCTCGTCGCCGCCGAACAGGCTGTCCTGGCCGATCGCCTCGTTGCGCTTGAGGTCGATGACCGAGTCGACGGCCTGCTCGTGGATGAGCGCGAGGCCCTTGCGCGGATGGCCGAAGGAGTCGAACGCGCCGGCCTTCACCAGCGACTCGATGACGCGCTTGTTGCAGACGACGGCGGGGACCTTGCGCAGGAAGTCGGCGAAGCTGGTGAACTCGCCCTTGGACTTGCGGGTCGCGACGATCGCCTCGACCACGTTCGCGCCCACGTTGCGGATCGCCGCGAGGCCGAACCGGACGTCCGCGCCGACCGCGGCGAACGTGGCGATGGACGCGTTGACGTCCGGCGGGAGGACCTTCACGCCCATCCGCCGGGCCTCGGACAGGTACAGGGCCGACTTGTCCTTGTCGTCGCCGACCGAGGTGAGGACGGCGGCCATGTACTCGGCGGGGTAGTTCGCCTTGAGGTAGGCGGTCCAGTAGGAGACCAGGCCGTAGGCGGCGGAGTGCGCCTTGTTGAACGCGTACCCGGCGAACGGCACCAGGACGTCCCACACCGCCTGGATGGCCTTGTCGGAGTAGCCGCGCTCCCTGCAGCCCGCGTGAAACGGCTTGAACTCCTTGTCGAGGATCTCCTTCTTCTTCTTGCCCATGGCCCGGCGGAGCAGGTCCGCCTGGCCGAGCGTGTACCCGGCGAGGATCTGCGCTGCGCGCTGCACCTGCTCCTGGTAGACGATCAGGCCGTAGGTGGGCTCGAGGATCTCCCGCAGCGGCTCTTCGAGCTCGGGGTGGATCGGGGTGATGTCCTGCTGCTTGTTCTTGCGCAGCGCGTAGTTCGTGTGCGAGTTGACGCCCATTGGCCCCGGCCGGTACAGCGCGCCGAGGGCGGAGATGTCCTCGAAGTTGTCCGGCTTCATCTGGCGCAGCAGGGTCCGGTAGCCGCTGGAGTCGAACTGGAACACGCCCAGGGTGTCGCCCCGGGTGAGCAGGTCGTAGGTGGGCTTGTCGGTCAGCGGCAGCTGCAGCAGGTTGATCTTCTGGCCGCGGTTCTCCTCGATCATCGCGACCGCGTCGGCCATGATCGTGAGGTTGCGCAGGCCGAGGAAGTCCATCTTCAGCAGGCCGAGGCTCTCGCAGGTCGGGTAGTCGAACTGCGTGATCACCGCCCCGTCGGCGTGCCTGGTCCACACCGGGATGTGGTCGGTGAGCGGCTCGGCGGACATGATCACGCCGGCGGCGTGCACGCCGGGCTGGCGGATCAGGCCCTCGATGCCCTGGGCGGTGTCGATGATCTTCTTGACGTCCGGCTCGGTGTTGTAGAGGTTGCGCAGGTCGCCGGCCTCGCCGTAGCGGGGGTACTCCTCGTCGAAGATGCCCTTGAGCGGGATGTCCTTGCCCATCACCGCCGGGGGGAACGCCTTGGTGATGCGGTCGCCGACGGCGTAGGGGTAGCCGAGGACCCGGGTCGAGTCCTTGATCGCGGCCTTCGCCTTGATCGTGCCGTAGGTGATGATCTGGGCGACCTTGTCGCTGCCCCACTTCTGGGTCACGTAGCGGATGACGTCGGCCCGGCCGCGTTCGTCGAAGTCGATGTCGATGTCGGGCATCGAGATCCGCTCCGGGTTGAGGAACCGCTCGAAGATCAGGCCGTGGTCGAGGGGGTCGAGGTCGGTGATGCCCATGGCGTAGGCGACGATGCTGCCGGCCGCCGACCCGCGGCCCGGGCCGACCGCGACGCCGTTGCTCTTGGCCCAGTTGATGAAGTCGGCGACGACCAGGAAGTAGGCGGGGAAGCCCATCTGGATGATGATGCCGAGCTCGTACTCGGCCTGCTTGCGCCGGTCGTCGGCGATGCCGTTCGGGTAGCGCTTGGCCATGCCCTCCCAGACCGCGTGCTCGAAGAGCGCGTTCTCCGAGTCGAACTCCGCCGGGATCGGGAACCGGGGCATCAGGTTGACGAACTCGAACATGCCGGTCGTGTCGACCCGGTCGGCGATCAGCAACTGGGAGTTGCGGCAGCCCTCCTGCCAGACGTCGTCGGTGCGGACCGCGTACATCTCCTGCGGCGACTTGACGTAGTAGCCGGAGCCGTCGAACTTGAACCGGTCCGCGTCCGCGAGGGTCTTGCCGGTCTGGATGCACAGCAGCAGGTCGTGCGCGGTGGCGTCGGACTCCTTGCTGTAGTGCGAGTCGTTGGTGACCACCGGGGGGATGCCGAGCTTCTTGCCGATCTCGATCAGGCCGTCGCGGACCCGGCGCTCGATGTCCAGGCCGTGGTCCATCAGCTCGAGGAAGTAGTTCTCCTTGCCGAAGATGTCCTGGTACTCGGCGGCGGCCTTGACCGCCTCCTCGTGCTGGCCGAGGCGCAGCCGGGTCTGCACGTCGCCGGACGGGCAGCCGGTGGTGGCCATCAGGCCGGCCGCGTGCTCGCTGATGAGCTCCTTGTCGAACCGCGGCCACTTGACCAGCCAGCCCTCGGCGTACGACCGCGAGGTGAGCTTGAACAGGTTGTGCAGGCCCTCGTTGTTCCGCGCCCAGATGGTCTTGTGCAGGTAGGCGCCGGAGGCGGAGACGTCGTCGCTCTTCTGGTGCGGCTGGCCCCACAGGATGCGCTGCTGGTTGGCCCTGTCCTCGGGGGCGACGTACGCCTCGATCCCGATGACGGGCGTGATGCCCGCCTCCTTGGCCTTCTTGTGGAACTCGGCGGCCCCGAACAGGTTGCCGTGGTCGGTCATCGCCACGTGCGTCATGCCCTGGTTCTTGACCTCGGCGAACAGGTCCTTCAGCCGGGCGGCCCCGTCGAGCATGGAGTATTCGGTGTGCACGTGCAGGTGAGCGAACGGCGCACCGGACTCCGCCATGACTATCGGCCTCCGCAGTGTTATCTAGCTGGCGTTAT
>DAHWEX010000679.1 GCA_027326205.1 Actinomycetota bacterium | reverse complement strand
CGGCTCCCCCGCGCGGCTCGCCCTGATCGAGCAACTCAACGACCGGTTCGGCCCCCTGCACGACCCGGGCACCGGGACGAAGGTCTCGATCGGCATCGCGACCGGCGCGGACAAGGTCTACATCACCAGGGACCCCACCATCGTTGAGCCAGACCGGGTCCTGCCCCTGGCAATGCGCCGCGACCTCATGTCCGGCACATTCAAGTGGCAGGGCAACTACCTGATCAACCCGTGGGCCGCCGACGGGTCGCTCGTCCCGCTTGCCAGCTACCCTCGCATGGCCGCGTACCTGTCCGGCCACCCTGACCTGCGCGAGCGGTTCGTCGCGAAGAAGGACCCGGCGTCCTGGCACCGCACGATCGACAAAGTGCAGGCCAGCCTCACCGCCAGGCCGAAGCTGCTCCTGCAGGACATGAAGACGACCATCCACCCGGTGCTGGAGGCAGGCGGCCACTACCCGCACCACAACCTGTACTACGTCATCTCCGACACCTGGGACATGGAAGTCCTCGGCGGCATCCTGCTGTCCCGGATCGCGCAGGCGTTCATCGAGGCGTACTGCGTGCGGATGCGCGGCGGCACCCTCCGCTTCCAGGCCCAGTATCTTAAGCGCATCCGGGTGCCACAGCCCGGCGAGATCGACGCAGGCACCGGGGATGCCCTCCGGGCCGCGTTCCGGTCCCGTGACAGGGACGCGGCAACGCGGGCGGCAGCCGCCGCTTACGGCATTAACCCCAAGGAATACGAGCTGCCGACTTCTTGAGCCGGAGAGGACGATCAGTGACAGCGAGCTACGAGGACTACGACCACTGCCCTTAAGTTCCGGGACTTCTGTAGTCCGGTGGGCCTGTTTGTCGGGTTTCCGTAACGGGTGGTCACGATGCTGGCTCGGGGCGGCGAAGTGCCGGAAAGAGAACGAGGCCCCTGGTAGGACGTGTGGTGTCTAGTCATCACGTCTGCCTGCAGGAGCCTCGTTGTCTGCGTATTCTGCCATGCCCGCCGTCGTGCTGCCCGCCGTTGCGGCCGGGCCCGGGCTGGAGGAGGGCCTGGCCGCCAGGCTGGCGGCCGGCCCGGGGATGTGGGAGGACGAGGAGTGGCTGTCCGAGCTGCGGCGCGACGGCCTCGTCTCGGGGCTGCTGGCCAGCGGGGTGATCTCGCGGGCGTGCGATGCCGGGGGCCACGCGCACCGGATCGAGCGGGCGCTGACGGCAGCCGTGACGCTGCTGTGCCTGGTCACCGGGGCCCTGTTCGCGTCGCAGTCGTATGCGATGGTGCTGGCCAGGGCGTTCGCGATGCCGGGCGCGAGGATAAGGCCGGGCACCCCGGTGCCGACCCCGCCGGCGCTGTCGCAGGCCCGCGCCCGGCTCGGCGAGCTGCCGGCCCGGCGGGCGTTCGAGCTGGACGCCGCCCGCGACGACGTGCCGCTGTGCGAGGGCGGCACCCTCTTCGGCCTTGAGCTGGTCATCTTCGACGGGACCACCCTGGACCTGCACGCCTGCCCGGAGCTGGCCGCCGAGTTCGGCGTGCCCGAGGGCGGCACCCGCCCGCAGCTGCGGGTGACCGCGCTGCTGCAGGCCGGCACCATGCGGTGGCTGGCCGCCGCCGCCGGCGGCTACCACGACGGCGAGAACGCCCTGGCCGACCAGCTGGAGGGCGCGCTGCGCCCAGGGCAGCTCAGCCTCGCTGACCGGGGCTTCTTCTCCATGGACCGCTGGCTCCGCTTCTCCGCCACGGGAGCGCACCTGCTGTGGCGGGTCAAGAACGGGGCGAAGTCCGTCCCGTTCCGGCACCTGCGCACCCTGAAGGACGGCTCGGAGCTCGTCCTGCTCCGCGAGAGCGCCGGCATGCTGGGAAAACGCCGCCGCGACGCCGGCGACCGCACCCTGCCCAGGCACCCGGACACGATCGCCAGGCTCGTCTGCTTCACGATCACGACCCGCACCCGCGGCGGCCGGGTGAAGACGACGGCCGTCCGCGTCCTGACCACCCTGCTGGACCCGGACGCCTTCCCCGCCCGCGAGATCGCGGCCGGCTACTCAAGGCGCTGGCGGGTAGAGACCGCGTTCTTGCACCTCAAGCGCACCATCCGCGGCGCCGGCCGGGAACTGCGCGGCCAGTCGCCGGCCCTCGCCCGCCAGGAAGCCTGGGCGCTGCTCCTCGTCCACAACATGATCGCCGCCATGGCCGCCCGCGCAGCGCACGCCGCCGGGGCCGGCATCGCCGCCGTGTCCCTCGCCGCCGTCCTCGCCCTCGTCCGCGACCACGTCACCGCCGACGCCTGCTGCCCCCACTGCGGAAAACGCCCCGCCGGACCCGAAGACCCGCTCGAGCTCCTCACCGCAGCCATCGCCGCACAACCCCTGAACAGGGAAAACCGGAGCCGGACATCAGGAAGGACCAAAGCCGAGCGAAGAAAATGGCCTACCGAGGAAGCCACCTACGACCTCACGATAACCCCGTCAAACCTCCCACCAGCGGACACAAGTCCGAGAACTTAAGGGCAGTGGGTAGGAGGGTGACCGCAGTGTCATTACCTTAATCCCAGGTCAGTGCTCATGACCTGTTCCCGCTCTGGCGTGCGTCGCGAGTAATGGCGGGGTGCGGAGCCCAGAGTAGAGAGCCCAAGGACCCCTGTTCCATCCAGGGGTTACAGGTAGGGAAAGGCCGAGCGGGTGAACTGACAGTGAACCCCCAGAGACGCCTCGTTACGATCAAGGTCCGTGGATGGAATGTTCCAAGGGCCGTGAAGAGCTAGCCGCTGGAAAACGGCGAGTGCTGGCCGGTGTACCTGCTGCCGGTCAGGAGAGCACCACTGCTCCGGGGTACAGGGGGCACCCTATCCGGTCGCGTCTTGCATGTGCGGAACGTGGAAACCCCGTTGGAGTCCGGGCGACCGGTAACCCGACCGTGAG
Organism: Actinomycetota bacterium; assembly: GCA_027326205.1. Lineage (GTDB taxonomy): Bacteria > Actinomycetota > Actinomycetes > Streptosporangiales > Streptosporangiaceae > Trebonia. The sequence continues at coordinate 431 of DAHWEX010000679.1, read as the reverse complement.
GAAGGGCCAGTTCTCCAGCGGGACAGGAAGGCCCGAGAAGCGAAAGCCGACAGCCGAAAGGCAGCGGGAAACCGGGCGAGGCACGCGGCGACCTCCGCCGACTGCCCGGATAACCGGCCGGATACGGGCGTGGTGCCCGGCCCGAAAGGGAGCAGACGCGGGCCTGGTGAGCCTGTGAGGGGAGAATGAGCGCAGCACCCGAACTGACGGGCAAGTTGGACGCCCCCGGCCTGCCGGCGGCGAACGGACCTGATGACGCGACCCTCGACTGGCACTCAGTGGACTGGGGCCAGGGCGAGGAGAACGTACGGCGCCTGCGGCAGAGGATCTTCACGGCGACGCGGGAAGGGGACCTGAAGAAGGTCCGCAACTTGCAGAAGCTGATGCTCCGCTCCCGGTCGAACGCCCTGGTGGCGGCGCGGCGGGTCGCG
>DAHWEX010000648.1 GCA_027326205.1 Actinomycetota bacterium | reverse complement strand
GTGGCCAGCGGCCAGCCGGCCAACTGGCACGGAAAGCGCACAGACGCCTCGCCTGGCAGCCAGCCGCGATAACCTGCGCTAAAGCGGACACTATCAGCCCCTGCTGAAGCTCTTGAGACGCTGGGGGACCGAGGCCCGGCTTGCTGGCGAGTGCCCTCTGCAGAGGTTCGATGTCACGTGCGGTGATCCGTTGCGTCATGGCTACGGCAGTTGCAGATCGTGACCTTACCTGTCCCGGCGGGCCGTCAGTCCCCGATTATCATGCGTATCCGGTCCCAGTTGGCGTGTACCGGCCCCCAGTTGCGCATCGCGAAGGCCGCCTTGTAGGCGGCCCGGGGGTGGAACTGGAAGACCCGGACGGCGGTCTCGACGTCAGCGCCCAGGGACGTCTTGAGCTCACGGATGCCCTCGTTCGGCGCACCGCCCAGGTCGAGCCCGAGGCCGCGGTCGAGCGACCACGTGATCAGGTCCCAGTAGCAGAGCAACTGGACGCTCACCCCGTTGACCGGGGCACCGGAGATCAGCCAGCCCCACACCCGGTCGTCACCGACAACGCATCCCGTTACCCCGGCTACGCTCCCGTCCGGACCCTTGACGCTCCGCCACAGCATACGCGGATGGGCCGCGAGCCGTTCCGCGAGGGACCGGGCCGCGGACAAGGTATACAGCGGCGGCCGCCCCTGACGCTCGAACACGGCGGCGACCTGTTCCGGAAGCCAGCGCACGATCTCCTCGGTGGAAGCCTCCTGCACGGTGACACCGCGGTCCTGGCCACGCCTGATGTGCCGGTTAACCGACTGGCGGCGCGAGCGTGACATCGACTTAAGGAGGTCGTCAACCGACTTGGTCCCGGGAATGACGTAGTTTTCCCACTCGAATACCTCAAACCCCAGATTCACCAGGTCCCCGGTGTTTACCGCCAGGCCGGGAGAAAACGCCCACCGTGTGGCGACCGTCCGGTGGCGGCGCAGGATGGACCGCACGCCGTGGAGAAGTTCGCCGATACGTCCCGCGCGCAGCGCCTCGCCGCGTATCACCGGGCCGATGCAGCCGACCGGAACGAAGTTCACCGTCGATACCGGCCCGCGCCGCCGGAACAGCAGCGGAACGACCCCGAGGCGCTCGCCGGCGGAATCGACGGCGAACGCCCGGAACTCATAGTTGAGCGCATCGGCGAGCGCGCTGACGAAAAACCACTGGTGATACCCGGTCACGCCAACACACTGGCTGACCTCGGCTTCGTATGCCTGCTCGTTGTCCAGCTCGTATACGGCTGTCATTGCCCCCCCTCGGCTGTTTTCCAGATGACCAATCCCGGCAGCCTGGACCGAGAGGTGCCGATAAGCCGACTCATGCCAGGCCCGATACGGCTGCTAGCTCACCGTGTGTGCCTGGGGTCGCTGCCCCGCCACGCCGGATGCTGGCAGGCGCTGTCCGGCGGTGGCCCTCCGGTGACCTGTGCCGCCCCGGCGGACGCCATCTCTGCCCGGAGGCGGCCGGCGGCCTCCGGGTGCCCTTCGGGGCGCTGGTACCGCTCGCGTCGGATCACCGTCACATCATGCCAGGAAGGTGCGGATGAAGGTGCAGATGATGACGAGTCTGGTCACGTGGCCGTGAAAACTGCGAGAACTTGCGCCTTCGCGGCCGCGGCCAGGGCGGGCGCCTGCGCGGGGCTGAACAGCCCGGCCCGCTTGTGCTCGCTGCCGACGACCGGAGGCGCGGCGCTGCGGACATGGCACCCGTAGGTGACGATCAGGACGTCGGCACCGGGCCGGATGCGGTACTGCCAGCAGTCCAGCAGCGGCCCGGTGACCACGTCCCAGCCGGACTCCTCGCCGATCTCACGCGCCACGCAGTCGGCCGGGTCCTCGCCGAGCTCAAGCTTCCCGCCCGGCAGCTCCCACTCGCGCCGCTCGTTCTGCAGCAGCAGGACCTTCCCGTCTTGAAGCGCGACGCCCTTGACCGAGACCGGGAGCACGCGCACCGCCCCGTCCGCTCCCCGTGCCCGCACCGCCATCGGCCCGATCCTTCCGCCGATTGGAGGCTGACCCTGGCTACCGCGCCGCGAGCGCCGCGTCGAGGAGCGCGGCGGCGGCGGCCCGCGCGGCGGCCGACGCCGACGGGTCGCGGTCCATCCGCGCCGACAGCGAGGCCCCGTCGTAGAGCATGTGCAGCTGCCGTCCCAGCCGGTCCGGGTCGGGCGCGCCCGCCTCGCCGGCCAGGCTGGTGAGCAGGCCCCGCACCCAGCCCCGGTAGTCGTCGGCGGCCCGGGACACGGCCGCGCCCGGGGACTCGGCGCTGGCGCTGGCGAACGCGCAGCCCCGGAACCCGGTCTCGGCGAACAGCTCGCCCTGCGCCTCGAATACGCCGAGCAGCCGGTCCCGGGGGTCGGCGTAGCGCTCCAGGTACCGGGTGATCCGCGCCGCGGTCACGGCGTGCCGCTGCTCCAGGTAGGCGCGGACCAGCTCGTCCTTGCTCCCGAACGTGTTGTACAGCGACGCCTTCGCCACCCCGGCCCGCTCGATTACCCGGTCGATCCCGACCGTGTGCACGCCTTCGGCGTAAAACAGCTCGTTGGCGGCCGCGAGCAGCCGCTCCCGCGCCGACGGGCCCGCCACGGCCTTAGCGCTCACCGGCGATCACCCTTTCTAGACTGACCTGTCTGTTAAATGCTAGTCCGTCGCCCCGGCCCGTGCTAGCGGGTCCGGGGCCGGCGGGTGCGGGCCAGCGCCGCGAGGGCGAGGGCGGCGAGTACGAGCAGCGCCGCACCGTAGTCCCTGGCCGCGCCGGCCAGGCCCGCTCCGTGCGCCGCGAGGAACCCCGCGGCCACGGCGGGCACGCCCATGCCGAGGTAGGAGACGGTGAACAGCACGGACAGCACCCCGGCCCGCTCGTGCGGGGCGGCCGCCGGGACCACGGTCCGGATGCCGCCCTGGAAGCCGCTGCCGAAGCCGATCCCGCTGACCGCCGTGCCGGCGAAGAACAGCCAGGCCGCCGCCGTGCCGGACACCCAGGGGCCGAGCGCGACGAGCGTGACGGCGACCCCGGCCACCAGGGCGGCGATGCCGGCGAGCATCACGGCCCGGGCCGGCGCCCTGCGCAGCAGATAGACCGAGGCCACCGCGGGGACGGTCAGCGCGGTCAGCGACACGCCGCCGAGCAGGACGCTCGACGACCCGGTCAGCGCGCGGACGAGCGAGGGGCCGAGCGCGCCGTACAGGCCCGCCAGCGCCCACACCGCGAACAGCACGGGCGCGGCGGCCAGCACCGGGCCGCGCACCGAGCGGGGCAGCCGGACCTCGGGCACCAGCGCGGACGCCGGGACGCGGCTCGCGGTCACGGTCTCCCGCAGCAGCGCGACCCCGGCCGCCTGGGCGGCGATCACCGCGATGAGCGCCAGGTAGACCAGGTGCGTCGGCGCGGGCAGGAACTGGACGAACAGCGCGGACAGCAGCGCCCCGCTGCCGGTCCCGAGGCCCGGGGACAGCGCGTTGGCGAGCGCGCCGCGCTCCCGGTCGATGTCGAGCATGCCCGCCCCGACCGCGCCGAGCGCCGCGCCGGTGGACAGCCCCTGGAGGACCCGGGCGAGCAGCAGCGCGCCGACCCCGCCGGCGGTGGCGAACACCGCCAGCGAGACGGCCTGGACGGCGAGGGCGGCCAGCAGCACCGGCTTGCGGCCGGCGTAGTCCGACAGCCGGCCCAGGGTGAGCAGCGAGGCGAGGACCGCGAGGGCGTACACGCCGAACACGACCGTGGTGGTGACCGGGCTGAACCCCCACCGCTGCTGGTAGATGTCGTACAGCGGCGTCGGCGCGCCCGACGCCGCGAGCAGCGAGACGATCAGCGAGGCGAGCAGCACCAGCGCGGGCGTCCCGGCCAGCCGGGCCCGCGGGCCGCCCCGCGCCCGGCCGCGGAACGGGTCCTCGGGCAGGGACAGGCCGCCCCCGGCGGGTGCGGCGGCGGCGCCCGGCGCGCCCGCGAGCTCCGCCGTGCCGCGGTTGTCGTTCATGATGACTCCCGGTCCAACAAGATTGGGTAGACTAGTCTGTCTATCCATGACCATCATTAAAACAGACGGGTCTGTCTAACGCAAGCGACCGGCTCCGCCCGCCGTCACCTCCGCGCTGAGCGAAGGTCGCGGCCCGCGGGTGGCGGCGGGTTAGTGCGAACTGCCCGTGACGGGGATCGCCGGGGCGCTCCTGGCCGTCGTCATCGGCGGCAAATGGCTCGTCCTGCGATCCTGAATCCGGGTGCCGGCCCGGCTGGCGTGCGACAATCGGCGCATGCTGGAGCGCGAGGGAACCGCGGGGGTCGTTTTCCCCCTGTCCGCGGATGGCCGGCGGAGCACGTCCGCCGTGGGCCGGGCGGTGGTCGCCGACGCGCTGCGGCGGGTGGACGCGGCTGGCGCCCTCGGGGCGGAACAGGAGACGAACTGGCGCTCGGGATACCTGGTTCATTTCCGCCGCCTGGTGGAAGCGGGGCTGGCGTCGAAGGCGGCCGCGCTGTCGATTGCCCGCGACGGGCTGGGCTCGCTGCATGACCGGATGCGAGTCACCGGGCCGGCCGGCAAGGAGACGGGGCTGGACGACCTGCTGTCGGCGCCCGCCCAGACCCCCGTCGCCACGCTCAGCGTGCCAGGCGCGGCGGAGCCGGAAACTGAGCTGTCGCTGCCCTACCGCGGCGAGCGCCTGCGCGGCGACGCCCTGGTTCGCCGGCTGGAGGCCTGGGTGAGCGGCGGGATCATCGAGCCGTCGTGCGCGGACGCGGTCAGGGAGGTTGCGGCACATCCGGAGTGGCTCCGGCTGCCTGGCCGGACGGTCGCCGCCCTGGGGGCGGGCGCGGAGGTGGGCCCGGTGGAGGTGCTGCTCCGCTGGGGCGCCACGGTGGCGGCGGTTAACCTGCCCGGCGCGGCGACGTGGGCCCGGCTACTTGACTCTGCCAGGCGCGGCGCCGGGACGCTGCTGGTGCCGGTGACCCGGGAGCTGCCGGGCGACGGCGACGAGGCGGTCGCGCGGCAGGCGGGCCTGGACGTGGTGCGGGAGGCCCCGGCCGCCGCCGACTGGCTGGCCGGGCTGGAGGGCCAGCTGGCGCTCGGCAACTACGTCTACGCCGACGGTGCGGCGAACATGGCGGTCTGCGTCGCGGCCGACGCGCTCACCGTGCGGCTGCAAGCGGCGCGCCGCGATCTCGCGCTGGCGTTCCTGGCCACGCCCACCGACGTCTACGCCGTCCCGGCGGAGGCGGTCGCTTACTCGGCCCGCGCGTACGCCGCGCGGCCGCGAGCCGTGAAACTGGCCGGCCGGCCGCTGCGCGCGCTGTCCGGCGGCCGGCTGCTGCGCCGCGCTTACGTCCCCGGCGCGGACCCGGGCATCTGCGACAGCCTGGTCACCCAGCAGGGCCCCAACTACGCACTGGCCAAGCGGTTGCAGCGGTGGCGGGCCGCCGTCGCGCGGGAGGCCGGCGCCACCGTGTCGCTCAACATCGCCCCGCCGACCCGGACCCGGTCGGTGGTCAAGAACCGGGCGCTGGCGGCCGCGTACGCCGGCGCGCACTGGTTCGGCGCCGAGGTGTTCGAGCCCGCCACCACCAGGACGCTGATGGCGGCCCTGCTCGTGCACGACCTCCAGGCCGGCGCCCCGGCCCGCCCCCATCCGTGGCAGGACGAGGCCGACGCGGCCGCGCACGGCGGGCTGTGGCGCATCGCCTACGCGCCGCGCAGCGCCCTGGGCCTCGCCGCGCTCCTCGGCTACGGCGCGGCCCGGCCCTGACCCTCAGCGGGCGGCGACGCGGCGGGCCGCCCGGGCCGTCCAGCGGCCCCCGTCGAACCCGACGTCGATCGGGTGCCCGAAGGCGTCGGACACATTCCCGGAGGTGAGCGCCGCGGCGGCCGGGCCGGCCGCCACCACCCGCCCGCCGGCGAGCAGCATGACGTGGGTGGTGGAGGACGGCAGCTCCTCCAGGTGGTGGGTCACCAGCACGGACGCGACCTCGGGGTGCGTCACGGCGAGCAGGTCGACGGTCTCGAGCAGCTGCTCGCGGGCCGCGATGTCCAGGCCGGTCGACGGCTCGTCGAGCAGCAGCAGCCGGGGCTCGCAGATCAGCGCCCGGGCGATCAGCACCCGGCCGCGCTCGCCCTGGGACAGCACGTTCCACCGGGCCGCGGCCTTGCCGCCGAGGCCGAGCGCGGCGATCAGGCCGTCGGCGCGGACGGCTTCCGCGGCGGCCGGCTGCCAGCGGGCCGGGGGCTCGACGCTGCCGGTGAGGCCGGTGAGCACGATGTCGCGGACCGGGAGCGGCGAGCGCAGCGGGTGGCGCGGGTTCACGTGCCCGATCGCGCGCCGCAGCGCCTGCAGCTCGACCCGGCCGAGCTGGTGCCCAAGCACGCGCACGGTGCCCGAGGACGGGTGGGTGACGGCGCCGCAGAAGCCGAGCAGGGTGCTCTTGCCGGCCCCGTTCGGCCCGATCATGGCCCAGTGCTCGCCCGCCCGCACCGTGAAGCTGACGCCGTGGATGATGTCGGCGCCGTCCCGGCGGTAGGTCACGTCGAGCAGCTCGAGCACCGGTGCGGGCGCGAACGTTTGCGCATCCATCAGGGCGACCGCTACCTGCCAAGTCACGTCGGTGTCAGAGGGGGACAACGGTCAATCCTAGGTGACCGCCCGCGCCGCCCGCTCCGGCCGGCGGCGTGATCCGCGCCTCACTGGCCCGGCGCGCCGGGCGCCGCGGCGACGGGGCCGGCCCGGCCGGCTTCCTCAGCGCGCGGCGGTGAGCAGGTACTCCCAGCCGGG
>DAHWEX010000590.1 GCA_027326205.1 Actinomycetota bacterium | reverse complement strand
GTAACTATTGCGCGAGGTTTCCCGTACAAGTCGTGACAAGGCGGAGCTTAATAGTCCGTAACAGGGATGACGCGGAGTCAGGAGAGACAAATCCGCGCCAAAGGTAAAACAGTGAGCGCTGGTAATTGATGCGCCCACTGTTACGCACGAGAAGGAGGACACGGCTGTGCGTACCTGGGTTTGGGGCTGAACCGCCCGCCAACCGTCCAAGAACCTCCGAGCCGCAGCGAGAGGAGTGAACACGATGCGCGACACGTGGACCCGCTTCGACACCTGGACCCGGTAGTTACCCCGTAGCTTCATCTGCGTTCCCCCCATCACAACGAGCCGCTTCGGATGGGTGTCCGCCTGGTAAGCGAGGCCTCTCGGCCAAGATGTCTCGCGGTGTGACGGCCGATGACGGGTGACATTCCCCGCCAGCGGATGGCAAGGCCACCAGCGATAAGGGCACCGATTCCACCACTGAGAGCCACGACCGCCGAGGGAGGTACCACCTCGGCGGCCGCTCCAGCTAGCGCGAACGCCACCCCTTGACCTACGATCAGGCCCGCATTGGCGAGGCCGAACGCCTGCCCCCGCTTCTCGTTCGGTATCCGTTCCACGAACGCGGTGTTGGCGGCGATCTGGTACATCGTGAACACGTTGGACAGGGCGAAGAGTGCCATCGAGAGCACCAGCCCGAGGTGGGCAACGGCGACGACGAGTACCGCACAGGCCAGGAATGCCATCGGCCCCATCCACTTCAGCCGGGTCAGCGGACCTATCTTCTTGGTGAACAGCGGCGTGATCACCCCGGCGCCAAGCTGCGAAGTCGCGATGAGCAAGCCGGCCGCTATCGCCCCTCCCCCGAGCCGTCCCGCGTAAGGGGCCGCAATCCCCTCGGGAACCTCGGAGAACGCCGCCAGCCAGCCGAAGCCCATGAGGATCCGGAGCGAAGGGTCGCCGAAGACCAGCCGGATTCCCTCGACGAGCTGGCCGACCGGGCGCGGGGCGCCGTCGCCCGGCGTGACCGCCGGGCGGGCGTGCACGCCGAACTGAAGCAGCAGGGCCGAGGCGATGAACGTAGCGGCGTCCGCGCCGAGGGCGGGGCGGGGGCCGAACAGGGCCACGATAAGGCCGCCGGCGGCGGCGCCCGCCACGTACACCGTACGGATCGTCGTGCCGTTGATCGCGATCGCCAGCGGGTACTGCTCCTTGCTCACCACGTCGCGGACGATCGCGGAGCGGGCCGCGTCGAACGGGGGCTGCAGCAGCGTGACCGCGTACAGCAGGACGATCATCGCGGCCAGCGGGACGCCGGGGACGAGCATGCCCGCCACCAGGACGCAGCGGATCAGGTCGCTGGCGACCATGACCGTGCGGCGGGGCATCCGGTCGGCGAGACCGGACAGGAACAGCCCGCCGAAGAGATACGGCACGAAGCCGGCCGCGAACGTGACCGCGGCCAGCAGCGGTGACTTGGAGCGGTCGTAGACGAGGAGCGTCAGCGCGACGAGGGCGAGACGGTCACCGGTCATAGACAAGAGGTAAGAGACCCAGAGCGCGCGGTACTCGGGATAGGCGAAAACATCACGGAAGGACGGGCGGCGGGCCGTAGAGGAAGACACGGCGACCCTTTCGTTCTTTTGGTACCGACCTGCGCGGTTCGGTGGCCACGCATGCGGCTCGATCGGTTACCCACTGCCATGAAAGCAGACTGAACAACGCTTCGCGGCGAAACAGTCACATTCGGCACATCGCTGGCAAAATGATCTTTGTGTGGCTGGTGAGGCAATCCGACGCTGCTGTCCGGTGCCAGGCGCAGACCTGGCTCGGGACCTTTGCCCCTAACCGCGGCCGGCGGGCGCACCGCACCATGAGATCACACCTTTCACGAGTGGATCACACCCTGTACGAGCCTTACCTGGAGCTAACCGTGACCGCCGAACGAACTGATCCGACGTCGATCACCCGCCCGCGGCAGGCCGTCGAGTTGACCGAGGGCGAGTGCTGGCGCCTGCTGTCCTCCGTCTCGTTCGGCCGCGTCGTGTTCACCCATCGCGCGATGCCGGCCATCCGCCCGGTCAACCACCTCATCGACGGCCGGACGATCATCATCAGGACGCACAACGGCGCGGCGATCACGGCCCGCGCGATGACAGAGGCGGGCAGGCAGAGCGCGCCGCACGGGTCTGTCGTCTGCTACGAGGCGGACGATCTCGACCCGGTGCGGCACACCGGCTGGTCGGTGATCGCGACCGGACTGGCCCGCCTGGTGACCGACCCGGCCGACATCGCCCGCTACTCGGCCGCGACCGAGCCGTGGATCGCCGGCGAGATGGACCAGGTCGTCGCGATCGAACCCGGATACCTCTCCGGTCTCCGCCTCGTCGGCTGGTGCGCCTGACCAGCCGCGAGCCGCAGCCGGGATGGCCGGCGCGCGCTATTGCCAGAACGACGTTATTTCCAGAACGACGTTCCGGAAATAGAGTGCCGTCCATGGCTTACCAGGAGATCCAGTACGAGGTCCGCGACGGCGTGAGCACGGTCACGCTGAACCGCCCGGACCGGCTCAACGCGTTCACCCCGCGGATGTCGCAGGAGCTGATCGACGCCTTCGACCAGGCCGACGCCGACGACGAAGTCCGCGCCGTGGTGCTCACCGGGGCGGGCCGGGGATTTTGCGCGGGAGCGGATCTCGGCTCCGGCGGGAGCACGTTCGCGTACGCCGACGAGGCAGTCCACCGGGACCGGGGCGGCCTGGTCTCGCTGCGGGTCTTCGAGTCGCTCAAACCGGTTATCGTCGCGGTCAACGGCCCGGCGGTCGGGGTCGGGGTCACCATGACCCTGCCGGCCGACATGCGGCTTGCCTCGACGACGGCGCGGTTCGGCTTCGTGTTCGCCCGCCGCGGCATCGTGCCCGAGGCCGCCTCCAGCTGGTTCCTGCCGCGTCTCGTCGGCATCAGCCGCGCCCTGGAGTGGGCCGCCACCGGACGGGTCTTCGATGCGGCCGAGGCACTCGACGGCGGACTGGTGCGCTCGGTCCACCAGCCCGACGAACTCCTGCCGGCCGCCTACGCGCTGGCCAGGGAGATCGCCGACAACACCGCGCCGGTGTCGGTGGCGGTCACCCGGCAGCTGATGTGGCGGATGCTCGGCGCCGACCACCCGATGGCCGCCCACCGGGCCGACTCGCGCGCCATCGCCTCCCGTGGCAGGTCGCGCGACGCCCGCGAAGGCGTTACCGCCTTCTTGGAAAAGCGCCCGGCGAAGTTTCCCGACCGGGTGTCCGCGGACATGCCGGACACCTCCTCCTGGTGGCCCGGCCGCCCCTGGAGCCCGCTGTCCCCCTGAGCCGCTCCGGTGGCTTCCGCTCGCGCTCTGCACTGCTCGCGCCGGGAGGTGGACGTGACCGGGCCGACTATTGACGGCCGCCGGCAACGATGTCATCGTCCTCATTACCCACTAGTAATACCCGCGAGTAATAAGCGAAGGGTGCGTGATAGTGAAGCGCAAAGGTGCGTTTTGCGCCGCCTCCGGGCTAGTCCTGGCAGCCGCGGCCGTCTGCGGTGTCACCGTGATCACCGTGCCGGCGCACGCCGCCGCCGGCCTCTATGTCGCCCTCGGCGACTCCTACACCTCTGGCCCGCTCATCACGCCGGCCTCGGCGACCGCGCCCGTCGAGTGCCTCCAGTCGGCGGTCAACTACCCGCACCTGGCGGCCAGGGCACTCGGCCTGTCCCTCACCGACGCCAGCTGTGCCGGCGCCACCACGTCCGACCTGGCGCAGAGCCAGTACCCGGGCGTGTCCCCCCAGTTCGGCGCCCTCAGCGCCAGCGACTCCGTGGTCACCCTCGGCATCGGCGGGAACGACAACGAAACCTTCATCACGTCCGTCATCGGCTGCGCCGCCATCGACGTCACCGACCCGTTGAACATCGGCGCGCCCTGCAAGGCCGCCTTCGGCAACTACTTCGCCGACAACATCGCCTCCGACGGCCCCGCCGTCGGAGGCGCCGTGCGGCAGATCCACGCCCTGGCCCCGAACGCCAGGATCTACGTGGTTGGCTATCCCGACATCCTCCCGCAGAGCGGTAACTGCTGGGCGCAGCAGCCGCTCACCACGGGCGACGTGACCTATCTCAACGGCATCGAGCACGACCTCAACGCCATGCTCGCGCAGGAGGCGGCGGCGAACGGCGCCACATTCGTCGACACGTTCGACCCCAGCATCGGTCACGACCTGTGCAAGCCGGAGAGCGTGCGGTGGATCGAGCCGCTGATCCCGTCGAGCAGCGCGGCCTTCGACCACCCCAACGCGGCCGGCGAGGCCGCCCTGGCCTCAATGGTCGAGGCAGCCGTCAACGGCTGACTCGCCGCGGCCGGGAACCGGGGCGAACGATCCGGGCCGTTGGGCAGCGGCCAGCTGCCCAACGGCCTCCCCGGGAAAGCCGGCCAGTCGGCGGCCGGTTAAGCGATTGAGCCGGAACGCCGGGATGTGCGAGCCTGCTGCGCGTGACGGTTAGCCGCAGGGACCTCGGACCGTTCTACCGGGATGTGGTCGCCGTTGATCCCCTGTGCCCCTACGAGTACCCGTCCGCCGCGTACCGGCTGGCGATGCTGGCACCCGCGCTGCCGTTCCCGGTTGACGGCGCGCGGCTCGTGCCCAGCGACAACAACGACGTCTGGCGGGTGCGGGACGGCTACCTGCGCGTGGCCTGGCGCGGAGACCGGGGCCGTCTCGCCCGGGAGGCTGAACTGCTGTCCCGGCTGCAGGATGTGGTGCCCGTTCCCCATGTCCTTGAGTGCGGTGGTGACGACCGGCTCGCCTGGGCGCTGTCGGCCCCGCTGCCGGGGACGCCGCTGGAGCGCCTGGCCGCGTCGCCTGGACCTGTGCCGCTGCGCGAGGTGCTGCGGGAGGCGGCCGGGCTGCTGCGGATCCTGCATTCCTGGCCGGTGCCCACGGCCCTCGCCGGCACGCTGCGGGAACCGCGGACCGGAAGCGACGCGCTGCGCCGGGCCGGGTCGGAGGTGGTCATGCTGCCGCCGTCATCGGCCCTGGGGCTCTTCCCCGTCGCCGCGCAACTGCCGTTCGTGGATCGCGGAGTCCTTGACGCGGCGGCCGCGCGGCTGACGGCGCTCGGTGACCCGCCGCCGCGCGAGCCCGATGTCCTGCTGCACGGGGACTTCTACCTGGGCAACGTCTTGGCGCACGAAGGGCGGGTGAGCGCCTTGCTCGACTTCGAGTTCGCCCGCATGGGGCCGCGGGACGTCGAGCTCGTCTCCGTGGTGCGCGCACTCGACATGGAGACCCGCTTGGGCATCCCGCGTCCGCCGCTGCTCGGCTGGCTCACGGAGGACTACCCGGAGCTGTTCGCCGCGCCGGATCTGGCCGAACGCATGTGGCGGTACGCCATCGCCTACACGATCAGGCAGATCGTATTCTGGCCACCGGACCGAGCCGAGAATGACGGCCTGGACCAGGGCCACCCGGTCCGTACCCTGCGGCGGCTGGCCGATGCGCCGCTCCCCTTCCCGTCGGTGCCGTCGGCCGGGTGAAGGCCGGCCACGCCGTCCGGGCTGGCAGTTCCCGGGCTGGCGGTCTAGGCGGGTGCGTGGCTACGGAGGAAGGCGGTCAGGGCCTGGTTGAATTCCGCCTCGGCTTCCAGGTTGGGAAGATGCCCGGACCCCTTGAGGGTGACCTGCTCGGGGCGCTTCAGGCTGGCGACGATCTCGGCGGTCACCGCGGCGGTGGACCACGGGTCGGCCGTTCCGGCCAGTACCAGGGCGGGGAGGTCGAAGCGTCTAATCAATCAGCAAGTTACCGTCCAATCAATCAGCATCCCTGCGTCTACTCAATATCAACGGCGCACGGCAAAGCGGGAAGAGCACGCTGCTGCGCCAGGTCGCCCGCAGCGACTCGGGGCCTGCGCGCCATGCCAGTCGGCGCGGTTTGGGAAATCTGAAAGCCTACTGGTGGTGGCTTGCGGGTACCTCGTAGATGATTTCCAGCCCGTCCTCGTCGTCCCACTGCTCGCCGGTTTTGACGAAGCCGTACTGCGACGCCAGGGCGTAGGAGGCCATGTTGTCGGGGCTGATGCTCACCCGGACCGTCCGCACCCCCGGTTCGTGGGCCGCGCGGTGGAGCAGGGCCTTCAGCGCGGCCCTGGCGTAGCCGCGCCGCCGGCAGGCGGGGTCGACCGCGTAGCCGATCTCCACCATCCCTGACTCATCGGGGGGACCGTGGTAGCCGGCCCTGCCGACAGCCAGTTGCCGCCGCTCGTCCCAGATGACCCCGGTGACCCAGCCCGCGCTCGCGGGGTCCTGCGCGACCTGCTCGCTGCGCATCCGCCACGTTCCCCGCCACTCGGGGGCGACGAAGCACTCGGAGAGGAGCACCGGGCTCGCCGCGTTGGCCGCCGCCAAGTCCCCGTCCGCCAGGGCGCGGTACGCGGGCAGCGACAAGTGCACGATGCGCACGTGCTGCGGAGCACGCCGCCCGGACGTGCTTGGCGGTTCTGCTGAGCTCATGAGCCAAGTCTCCCAGCCGACGGCGCGGTGGCGCGGGCCTGGGCGGGCAACGGCTGGCGGCTATGCCACGGAAGCGATCTGGACTCGGGCGGCGATAACGACCGTAGGCAGCTACTCCTCGTCGAGATCCTCTTCAACATCTCCCGCGATATCAAATCGGGCTTTCAGGAGCGTCTCTACCAATTCACTGCCCTGTTTACGCCATAGAACGTTGGCGCTCTCGTAAAGCTCGTGTTCGTGGTACAAGATCACGTATCCGGGCAACGCGGTGGCTTGCCATCCCTCAGGAAGCACCTCCATGGCGAGGCGGACCAATTTTCTAACAGTCAGATCTTCTTCAGGCACAACCACTGTCGAAAGATCGTAGTCCGCTTTCGCACGCAGAGAGTCTCTCTCGAAACGAAGGTTGAACGGCAGGTCCATCTTCAGCTTTGACAAGAAGCGCCTGGTCGGGTAAGTGTCCGGCTGTATCGAGACTACTGGCAGATCAAGATTAATTGGATACAAAGCGTCGAAGTGATTCGACTTGACCAACGAATGATCGCGCCTTCGCCCGGGATCCTTGTTGCCGAACCCATTAGTATTCCACGGGGCGCCGCCTTGATCTTTGTACTTCTTGATCAGCATCTTTTCCGGAGCCGCAGCCTCGAGGTCTTCATCAACATAGAGGCACTGGAAAGTCACCTGACCGAGCTGAAGCCGCGACCTGCCCGATAGTTTTCGC
>DAHWEX010000542.1 GCA_027326205.1 Actinomycetota bacterium | reverse complement strand
CCGCGGTCTCGGTCGCCGCGCACCTGGCGAGAAAGGACGTCGCCGGCTAGCGTCAGGCTTCCCGTGAACCGCAAATCGCTCGATCTGACGACTTAAACTCATTTCACCCATTATGGTGCCTTCGGTGGCTCGGCGCCGAAGTGAGATTTGCTTGTAGTGGCTGGAAGGAAATACATGGCTACCGATCGGAAGGTTGAGCAGGCAACCAGGACCATGCTCGGCCATGCCATACGCCATGAGCTGGACGAACTGGCGGCTCTGATGCGAACGGCGGAGAACGAGACCCAGGTCGGCAGCGCCCTCCTTTGCCTGATGACCTCTGCTTATATCGCTATCGAAGCAAGCGAGCGCTGGCCGACCGACGCGGACCTCCGCGAGATCGCGAAGAACGCCGCCCGGCCGGTAACCCGGTTGGACATTGGCGAGCAAGAGATCTACGCGTACCTATCCCGCGTAGCACTGGGCTCGGAAACACCCGGCGACGTCTTTCCCGCGCAGAGCGCGGTGACCGTCCCGCTGTACGCGACCGCCAACCTCCTCGTCGCCTTCCGGCCGCACGACGAGGACTGGCAGGAGTACCTGGACCAGATCTGGGTCGCCACCGACGCGGCCGACCGCACGAGCCTCGCGGTTCTTCCCGCCCTCATGTTCCGCGCCTTCCTCGAGTCGGCCAGCCGGTAAGCGGTACCGGGGCATTCCCGATTTATGCCTTATGCCGTCCCCCCGGTAACGTGTAAACTTTTTACTAGGGGAAAACAAAATCCGGGTGACACGTATTTTGTTTACATGCGACGAAAAGTTTACCTGTTACGCCTGCCTGACCTGCCCATCCAGGGGCCCGGTCAGGCACAGTGCAAGCGCCTCCTCCCCGGCGCTTAGCGGCGGCCGGTCATCCCTGCGATGATGGCCAGCGTGGCAGAGGTCGAGGTCGTCGTCGCCCATGGCGAGCGCGCGACACTGCGCGTCGGCGACGTGTTCCTGAAGATCGACGCCGAGCAGGCCCGCACCGACGTCGAGGTCGAGGCGATGGCGATGGCGCCGGTCCCGACCCCGGAGATCCTGTGGCGCAAGCCCCCCGCGCTCGCGCTCGCTGCCGTCGGCGGGACGGCGCTCGGCCACCTCGGCGAGCCGTCCACCGCCTCGCCGGCCGCGTGGGCCGCGGCGGGTGCGGCCGTCCGGGTGCTGCACGACGCGCCGCTGCCGCCATGGCCCGGCCGGAGCGCCGACGAGCTCGCAGCACGCCTGGACGGCGAGTGCGAGTGGCTCGTCGCCAGCGGGGTCCTGCCCGCCGGCCTGGTCGCGCGCAACCGCCGGCTCGCCGAGACCGCGCTGCGGCCGTGGACGCCGGCGTTCATCCACGGCGACCTGCAGGTCGACCACGTCTTCGTCGACGGCGACGAGGTCACCGGGGTCATCGACTGGTCCGAGGCGTCCCAGGGCGACGCGCTCTTCGACCTCGCCATCCTCACGCTCGGACACCAGGAACATCTTGGCGACGTCGTCGCCGGATACGGCACCGACGTCGACCGTGACCTCATCCGCGCCTGGTGGTCGCTGCGGTGCCTCACTAGCGTCCGCTGGCTGGCCGAGCACGGCTACGGGCCGCCCGAGGCGTTCCCCGAGGTCGCCGTGCTGCTCGCGGCCTTCGCCGGCTAGTTAACCGCGCGGTGGCGGCGCCTGGCGCGGGGTGTGGTCGCGGAGGAACCGGCCGACCGCTTCGGTGGCGGCGGGCAGGTGACCGGGGTCCTTCCACGGCTCGAGCAGTTCGGCGGCCGGCGCGAGTGCGGCGATCTCGCGGCCGGTCTCGGCCGGGTGGGGCTCGTCGATTCCGGGCAGGACGAGCATCGGCGTGCGGAAGGACCGCACCTGGTCCCTGGTCACGCTGACGGCGAAGTCGGGCGCCCACATCGCGGTGGAGAACGCCTCGATCTCGTCGCTGCCGAGATCGTCGCGCTTGCTCATGAGCTGCTCACGCCACGGCTTCCAGAGGTTGTTAAAAAGCTCCCGGTTGCTCGCGACGATCCCGACCGGCTGCTCGAGGACGGCCGCGACGACCCGTTCCGGCGCTACTTCGAGCAGCTTGAGGATGAACGGGCCGCCGATGCAGCAGCCGAACACCAGGAACCGGTCGATGCCGAGGTGGTCCATGACGGCAAGCTGGTCGGCCGCGTAGGCACCCCACGGGTCGCCGGGCTCAAGCGGGCCGGTGGACTGGCCGGCGTTGCGCTGGTCCATCGCGATCATCCGGTACTGCCCGGCGTACGCCGTCAGCGGGTTGATCGCCGCCGCCTCCCACAGCGGCACGCTCGAGCGCATCCCGCCTGGCGCCAGCGTCAGCATGGGGAAGCCCGCCCCCTGCTCGGTGTACCAGATCCTCGCCTCGCCATGGTCGACGTACGGCACACGCGTCTCCTCTCGCGACCCAGATTCCGCGACCCAGCCTATGGCCAGGCCGCCGGCCCGGTCATTCCCCCGGTGCCGCCGTGAAGCCGGTCGCGCATCAGGTAGAGACAGGACTCGAGCACATCGTCGCCGAGCGCCTCCGGGTCGGCCAGCAGTACCTCCACCGCGAGCAGTCGTGCCGCGTGCGAGTGCTGGGTGACAGGTCCTGGCGGGTTGTCGCTCATCGTCCGTTCCCTCCGCTAGCGGGCTGCGCCCACGCGAGCGACGCGCGGCGCAGGAACTCTTCGTCGTACTTCAGGAAGCGGGCCCTCAACTCGGGGCTCACCTCGTCCTTCGGCGTGTGCTCCAGTTGCTCCCGTATCCGCCTGCGCGCGGTCAGGAAGTCCGGGTCGCTCATCGCGCTGAAGTCGTCATCCATAGCCCTTCCCTAAGCCGGATTGGCAGTGGCCTTGGCGCGCCCCGCCGCCGTCTGCGGTCGGGGGCGGCCGACTAGCCGTGACGACGGCGGAGCGTGGGTATACTCTGGCACATAGTGTTAGTGCTACAGGATGTGCATCATAGATTCGTCCCGATACTGTCACCATGTGACAGGAGGCCGCCACAATGATGTCCCCAGAGCGCGACGACGACCACCCGGCGAAGCGGCTGGGCCGGAAGCTCAGGGAAGCCAGGATCGCCGCCGGCTACCGGAGCCAGGAGGAGTTCAGCGTCCTGCTGCCCCTGCACCGCACGACAGTGACCAAAATCGAAAGCGGCGCAAGGCACGTAACCCCGGGAATCCTCCGCAAGTGGTGCGAGATCTGCCACGTCGACCACGAGTTGTATCAGGCCGCGGCCCGGCTCGCCGCGGTCGCGGAGGCCAGCCCGGTCCCGGAGTGGTTCGCGGACTTCTTCCGCGCGCAGACCCTGGCCCACACGATCCGGGTGTGGCACCCGGTCATCATCCCCGGGCCACTCCAGACCGCCGAGTACGCGCGCGCGTTTCACGAGGGCGCGCGTACCCCTGAGCACCTGATCGAGGACCGCGTAGCCGCCCGGATCGACCTGCAACAGCGGACCATCGAACGCCAGCCCGCACCGGCCAGGCTGATAGCGGTGATGGATGAGGCCGCACTCCACCGGCACGTGGGGTCGGCGGAAGTCATGCACAAGCAACTCCTGCACTTGGGGGAGCAGGGGCAGCGCCAGCACATCGGCATTCAGATCGTGCCGGCATCGCGCGCCGCCAACGCCGGCAATGTAGGCGCGTTCACGATTGCTTCACTGGACGACGCGGACGTGCTGCTGATGGAAGCGCTTGAAGACGTGACCACCGACAAGCGCGCCTCGATACGGCATGCCCTGGAGGTTTTCGACGAAGTACGCTTGGAATCACTCTCAGGCCCGGAGAGCCTAGAACTCATCATGAAGGTGGCGGAGTCATGCAAACCCTGACCGCTCCGTGGCGTAAGTCCAGCTACAGCACCAACGGCGGCCAGAGTTGCGTAGAAGCGGCCAGCGACAGCGGCGCGGTCCTGGTCCGCGACACCACCGACCGCGCCCACGGCCCGGTCCTGCGCTTCACCCCCCGCGCCTTCGCCGACTTCACCACCCGCCTGCGCCGGACCCCAGCCCGCTAAAGGATGGCCCGGTGCCACTCAAGCCGGTTACGGCAGCCGATGCCGCCGAATCCTCTCCGGCTGGTTGGGGTGCCGGGAGGGCTTCTTCTTCGCGGCGTGGTAGCTTGCCGGGGTGAGCGGCAACCGTGAGCTGGCGGAGCGCTTCATCGTGAGCCTGGAGGCCCGGGACTGGGCCGTCTGGGCGGGGCTGCTGCACCCGGACGTGGTCTACGAGATCCCGCAGTCACGGGAGCGCATCCGGGGAAGGGACCGCTACCTGCGGTTCAACCAGGAGTATCCCGGTGACTGGCACCTGCGGCCGAAGGTCACGATCGCCGACGAGCGCCACGGGGTGGCCTGGTTCGAGTGGCGCCTCGACGCCCGCACCGATGACGCGATGGCGTTCTTCGAGTTCGCTGACGGGCTGATCACCCGGGTTACCGACTTCTGGCCCGAGCCGTACGAACCGCCGCCGGGCCGTGAGCACCTGGTCGAGCGCTGGTAACGGCGCGGCGGCGGTTCACGCAGGGTCAGCCGGGTTCTCTGCCGGTGCCGACGGCAGCGGCGTCACCGCGCGCCGGCGCCGCGGTGGGGCTGCGCCGGCGCCGCAGTGGGGCTACGTTGAAGCTCATGGTTACCGTCAGGCTCGCGGCGCCGGCCGAAGCCGTCACCCTGCAAGCCATCGCCCGCGAGGCCTACCGGCGCTATGTTCCGCGGATCGGCCGCGAGCCCGCGCCGATGTCGGCCGACTACGGCGCGGCCGTCCGCGACGGGCAGGCGTGGGTAGCCGTCGACCAGGACCAGGTCATCGGCTTCGCGGTGCTCGTCGCGCGGCCGGACCACCTGCTCCTGGAGAACCTGGCGGTGCGCCCGTCCCGGCAGGGCGGCGGCGCGGGCTCGCTGCTGCTCGCCCTGGCGCAGGACGAAGCCCGCAGGCTGCGGCTCGCCGAGATCCGGCTGTACACCAACGAGGCGATGACGGAGAACCTCTCCTATTACCCCCGCCACGGGTACACCGAGACGCACCGCGCGGAGCACGACGGCTTCCGCCGGGTCTTCTTCCGCAAGCGCATCGCCTGACCGCTTCCGCAAGCGCATCGCCTGACCGCCCGGCCGCCGGACCGCCCGGCCGCCGGAGCACCCGCGGCCGCTAGCCCATGATCGCGGAAAGTTAATTCCTCGCGGAGAGTTAGTGCGCTTATTCGATGCGAATCTTCCGCGAGAAACTAAGTCTCCATGGAGGCTTAGCTGCGGAGGTCGCTGGCGCTGTGGCCCGCGACGCCAGCGGCGGCCTGGAGTCGTGGCACGCAGCGCCGCTAGGTCCGTTGCTGTGGCACGCAACGCCAGGTGCCCTTTGGCGCCGGGGACCACGGCGCCGACCCTGACCATGCCTCATGGAACGTGCCGATAGGCGATATGTCGGATATCTCGTGAATGACCTGATAGCGGCCATCAGAAAATCCAGGTTGACGGGCACAGCTTCCCGGGCGGCGGCCATCTCGGCTCCCGTTCGGCGGCCCAGCTTGTCACTGACGGTATCCGCGGGCTGAGGAAAGAAAAGCAACTGCCGCGCCAACTGCGGTGCTCGGGCCTGGCGGCCCTGCGCTCCGCAGTTGGCTTGCCACCGTATCGAGCTGTGGTGCTGTAGTCAGTGGCTGAGGAGAACGGCTGGGGTGATCACGGAGCCCGTGGGTCCGCGCCCCGTCTCCTGTTACCTTCTGTGATCATACGGTTGCTGGCCGCGCACCTGGAGTTTCTCGTGACCGCTAACATGACCCTCGATGTCGGTTCCCTTCGGGGTAAGGAACGGGCCGGGGTTTCACCCTGTCCTGCCGCGTCCCTGGTCCCCGCCTGCCCCCGTCCGGTGTTCCGCCGGGGGTCGCCCGTCCAGTGGCAGGGGCCCCGCGGTCCGCTCGGGCGCGCAGATCCGGCCCGTTCGGTAAACAATACTAAGTTCAACGGTATATAAAGTCCTTGTGAGTAACGAACGGCACGGGAGACTCCAGACAGGGGACCCCTCATGGACGTGATCGAGGCGGCCGCCCTCGGGAAGCGGTACGGCCGGAAGAAGTGGGGCCTGCGGGACTGCACGCTGTCGGTCCCGGCGGGGTGCGTGACCGGCCTCGTCGGCCCGAACGGGTCGGGCAAGACCACCCTGCTCAGCCTGGCTGTCGGCATGATCAGGCCGACAGCCGGCACGGTCCGGGTGGCCGGCGAGGCCGCGGGGTCGCGCGCGGCGCGGGAGCTGACCGCCTTCGTGGCCCAGGACGCGCCCCTGTACCGGAACCTGCCCGTCCGGGACATGCTCCGGGTCGCCAGGAACCTGAACGCGCGGTGGGACCACGGCCGGGCCGTCTCCCGGCTGGACGGGCTGGGCATCGCGCTCAAGCAGCGGGTCGGCGCGCTGTCCGGCGGGCAGCAGGCGCAGCTCGCGCTCACCATCGCGCTGGCCCGCCGGCCGGAACTGCTGGTCCTTGACGAGCCGCTCGCCGCGCTTGACCCCCTCGCCCGGGCCGACTTCATGCGGTCGGTGCGGGCGGCGGTCGCCGAGGACCAGATCTCGGCGGTGTTCTCCACCCACGTGATCGCCGAACTGGAGCAGGTCGCCGACCACCTGATCGTGCTCGGGCGCGGCGCGGTGCTGCTGTCCGGCACGACGGCCGGCCTGGCCGCCGCCCACGGCGAGGCGAGCCCGGAGCAGGTCATTCTGTCCGCCTTGCGGGAGAACGCGCGGGATCACGCTCGGGATCACGCTCAGGGGGCGGCGCGATGACGGCGGCGGCCGTTTCCGGCCGGCGGGCGGGGGCAGCGGGCCGGCCGGTGCCCTGGACCCGGCTGGGCTGGGTCACCTGGCGGCAGCACCGCGCGGCCCTGGGCGGAGCGATCGCGCTCCTCGCGGTGATCGCGGCCTACCTGGCGTACCTGGGACGGGAGATCCACCGCGCCTACGCGGCCTACTACGCGTGCGCGCCGGCGTCGCTGCGCGGCGTGCCGCTTGGCGGGCTGCTGATGAACCCGTTCTCGAGCTGCGGGCGGTACGAGCGCGCCTTCATGTCCTTCTACGGCACCGGGCAGGGCCCCGTGGGGGCGTCCGGGATCAACGCGCAGACGGTCCCGTTCCTGCTGCTGGCCGTCCCGGTGCTGGTCGGCGCGTTCGTCGGCGCCCCGGCGCTGGCTCGCGAACTGGAGTCAGGCACGTTCCGCTTCGCGTGGACCCAGGGCGCGGGCCGGGTGCGCCAGGCGGCCGCCCGGCTGGTGCCGCTCGCGGTCGTGCTCACCGGCGCCGCCTACGGCCTCAGCGCGCTGTTCTCCTGGTACATCGGTCCGTTCGTGCGGGCCGGGGTCACCGGCACGTTCCCCATGCAGCTGTTCGGCACGATGGGGACGGACTTCGCGGCGTGGACGCTGTTCAGCTTCGCGCTGTCCGCGTTCGCCGGGGTGCTGCTGCGCCGGACGGTCGGCGCGATAGCGGCCTCCCTCCTCGTCCTCACGGTGGCGGACGTCGCCACGCTGATGGCGCTGCGCCAGCACTACCTGACCCCGGTCGCGGTCACCGGCGGCGCGCCGGCCGGCCTCGGCAACTGGGTCGTCGGCAACTGGTTCACCAGCACCAGCGGCGGGCCGGCCGACCAGAACGCCTCCGCCGCGATCGTGCGGCACCTGCCGCCAGGCGCCCCCGCCAGCCAGGTCGTCGCGGACCTGGCCAGCCACCACTACCTGCAGTGGTGGACGTACCAGCCGGCCAGCCGCTGGTGGGACTTCCAGCTGATCGAGAGCGGGTGGCTGCTCGCCGCGTCGCTGCTCCTGCTCGCGGCGTCGGTCCTGCTGGTCCGCCGCCGCCCCGCGTGAATCGCGCCCGGCGCGGCCTGCTGACAGTAATCGGCTGAACGGACTATAAGGAACGCATGAGTAAGCGGGCGATGCAGGAGACCACCTTCCTGATCCTGACCGCGCTGGCCCAGGGCCCGCAGCACGGGTACGGGATCATCCAGGACGTCGGGCGGATCTCGGGGGAGCGGGTGGTGATGCGGGCCGGGACGCTGTACGGGGCGCTGGACCGACTGGACGCGGACGGGCTGATCGCGGTGGACCGGGAGGAGATCGTCGACGGGCGGCTGCGGCGCTACTACCGGCTGACGGAGGAGGGGAGCGCCCGCCTGGCGGAGGAGGCCATGCGCTTGCAGTCGGCCGCGGCGACCGCGCTGCGGCGGCTTGGCGCGGTCCGGCCTGGGCTGGCCGGCGGCGCGGCATGAGCGCGGCTGGCGGTCTGCCGGCCGACGGTCTGCCGGCCCGCGGTCTGCCGGTCCCGGGCACGCCGCACGCGGAGCTTGAGCGGCGCTACCGGCGGCTGCTGCGGCTGTACCCGCGCGAGTTCCGCGTCAGGCGCACGGACGAGATGATCGGGGTGCTGATGGCGAGCGCGGCGGCCGGCCAGCGCCGGCCGGCCCGCGGCGACGTGCGCGACATCGTACGGTGCTCGCTGCGGGAGCGGGCGGGCGGCCCGCGCGGCGGCTGGTCGTTCGCCCTGGCGGCGTTCGCCCTGGCGGCCCCGTTGTTCCTGGTCCTGACGGACATCCTCCAGGTGGCTTTCCCCTACGCGGAGAGCCAGGCGGCCGTGCAGCGCGGTCTCGGCATCCTGCGGGCGCACGGTGTGCCCAGGCACCGCGGGGTGCCCGTGGTGCCTGGGGTGCCCGTGGTGCGCGGAGTTCCTGTGGTGCGCGGTGTGCCCGTAGTGCGCGGTGTGCCCGCGGCGGTCACCGGGCCATCCGCGCTGATGCCACAGCACGTCGGCGGCCTGCAGTTCCTCGGCCAGCATGCCTTCCTGGTCCTGGTGGCGGGCCATCTGGTCGTCGCGGCGGCCGTGCTCGCCGGATGGCGCCGCACGGCGCTGGCGGCCCTGGTCGCCGCGTCGGCGGCGGACTACACGCAGTGGGCCGCGTTCCACGTGTTCCAGCCGGGTGCGGGCACGGTCATGTTCCTGACGCTCGGGGTCTTCCTGCTCGAGGCGATCGCGCTGGCCGTGGCCGACCCGCGCGCCGCGCACCGCCGCGAAGGCTGGCGGCACCTGGTCCCGGCGCTGGCCCTCGCGACCGCGGCGCAGTTGCTGGCGATCTCGTTCGATGCCTCCAGGGTCGGCGACATCATCGTCTGGCACGGCCCCGAACTGCACGCGACATCCGGGAACGGGCTGCTGGCCGTCGCGGGCGCACTGGCGCTGCTCGCCGTGCTCCTGCCGCTGCCCCTCGCCCTCGGCTGGCGCGCGAGCCTGCTGCTGGCCGCCGCCTGCTACCCGCTGGTGATCCTGGCCGCCGCCGCGTCCGGCCCGGCCTTCGGCGAACTGCCCGAGACCCTGGGCCTGGGCCGCATGCCGTTCCAGGAGGCGCACCTGGTCATCTTGACCATCCTGTACCTGCCGCCGCTGCTGGTCCTGGCCCGCGCCGTGACGCAGACCCTCCGCCCGCGCCGCCCCGGCAGGCGGGACCTGGCGGCCTAGCCGGCCTGGCCGGCCGATCAGCCCGACGTGGGAAGCTGGCCGTTCTGCCTGACGTTCGTGCGCGGAGCGACCGAACGCGAGGTGCTCGCGGGCTTCGGCGCCGACCCGGACGACGTCAGAGCCGCTCGCGCCACGATCCCCTTTGGCGAAGCACACGGCCGGCCGAGAGTCATGGCCGGCCGTTCCGTGGAGTGGGCCTTCGCCCTGGAAGGGAACTTTCCCGCGCAGGGCACCCTGCCGAAGGTGCTGCGCATGCTGCCTGCGCAGGCTGCCTGCCCGGACCGATGGCCCACCTCCCCGGGGAATCGCTTACCCACGTGCTGTCGGTCCGCTGCGGCCGGGTCATGGCGGAGGCGGAGGCGGAGGCCGGCGATCCCGACCCCGACGTCGCGCCTGCGTCGCCTGGCTCGCCGCCTAGCCCAGTCTCTAGGACAAATAGTTTGCAAAATCGCAAGTTCCCTGCGATAGTCGGCCTTATGGCTGCAACAGGTGGCCCTAACGTGCGGACGATGCTGGTCTCGTTCCGCTCATCGAACGCGCGCTCTTTCCGGGACGACCTCGAGTTCTCGCTGGAAGCGACCGCGATGTCAGAACAGGGCATACCTCGCGACGTTCCGTGGCGCCAGGGCGGTGCCCGCCCCCTCCGGATCTTGCCTGCGGCCGGCATCTTCGGGGCCAA